>NZ_DHEI01000034.1:0-7495 GCF_002399805.1 Flavobacterium sp. UBA4854 | reverse complement strand
CTTAGAAACTTAGAAACTTAGAAACAAAAAAAATCCTGTTCTTTCGAACAGGATTTTTTTTGTTTCTATATTGCTCTCGAATAAATATTTAAAGTACCGCTACTCAAAATTGAATTTATCGTTTTTATATATTCTTTTTTCGTGTACAGATTTACATCTATTCCAACACTACAATTGTCATAAGGTTCATATTTTTTCAAATTAGATACCGAAAATAGCCCAATTGTTGGTGTATGTACTGCGCTTGATAAATGCATAATTCCGCTATCAGCTCCAATAAACAAATCGGCATTTGCAATAACAGATCCTATTTCTCGGATATCTTTACTATAAAATGTCGGAGCTTTAAATCCGATTTGAGATACATTTTCTACAGGTAAAATCTCAATAATATTGTAGTTTTTATACTCTACGGTAAGTTGAGAATAGAACTTTTCCCACCACTCCTCTGATAGACATTTTGAACCTGTTGCGTAGGTAAAAATGCAGATCGTTCTTTTGTCGTTATTTGTTAGTTCTCCTAATATTTTTCTTCCTTCTGAAATTTCAGAAGCTGTTAATTTAAGATCTAAAGGAGCAATTATTTTATTACTACTTGTTGGCAATCTCAATTTTGCCAAATAATTTCGAAAATTATAAACAGGATACTTTGCAATATGTTCAAAATCACTTTTTTTCTCTGCGATTTCATCATTTGAATCTCCGAAAAACTTGTATTTGGCATTTGAGAACTGAACCGCTAATCGGCCCGAAGAAGAGTTTTGATCTACATTAATCGCTAGATCGTAGGGAGTTTTTTTTAACGAAATCCAAACCTTTGAATAGGCAATCAAGCTTTTAAATGGCTTTTTAGGTAAATGGATTATTTTGTCGACAGTATCGTATTTTTCAAAAATAATAGGCGCTAATGTTCCTTTTACAAATAAATCAATTTTACAATTTGGAAACATTTCAGACACTTCCTGAACAAGCGGCGTAATTAATAAAAGGTTTCCTAACCTTCCATTTGGCCTACAAATAAGAACTCTTTTAATTTCACTTTTATCAACCAAAATAAAATCGTTCTGCATATTTGTTTTTCCAACATTCTTAGTCAGGTTGCGCATTATGCTACGCCTATGTACATTTATTTTGCTTAATACACTCATTTATGGAATAATTTACGAATTAAAAATCTTAATTAAATTTTAGAAAAAGTGACAGACTCAAATCTAGCCTCTTTTATTTTCTAAAAATAAATTCTTCCAATAAGCATTTGTTACAAAATTGTAACCAAATGTATCAATATTTACATTTTTTGCTTTTGGAAGCGATATAAAATTACGACAAATTATTCTGTAATTAACAAATAACTAGATAGTTACACTAAAAACATCGACGATCTCCCAATAAATCTAGACGTTTATTGTAACCACATAACCTTCTGATCCTCGAATATTAAAGACAGTTCCGTTTTCAAATAATAAATATTGACCTTTAATTCCAGTTAATTTTCCGCTGAAAGAAGGTGTCTTATCTAAATTCAAACTGTTCACTTTGGCTGGATAACTCAAAACAGGATATTGAAGCTCGTAAACATCATTTTTTTGAGCATAAAAATAATCTCTAACTTCTGCTGGAATCAAACTTTCAATCTTCGCTTTTTCTGCAATTAAATCAAAACTTTGAACAGAGTTCTGCAACATTTTTCTCCAGTTGGTTTTGTCTGTATAATGATCTTTTAGAGCGACCTCTGTAATTCCTGCTAGATATCGATTTGGAACCTCAACAATGGCAATAGCTTGAGAAGCACCTTGATCGATCCAACGAGTTGGAACTTGCGATTTGCGAGTTACGCCAACTTTTATTTCGCATGCCGAAGCCAAATATACAATATGCGGTTGCAGTTGCGCTTTAGATTCATATTCTAAATCTCTATCTGCAATTCCTAAATGCGCTGTACTCAATTCTGGTCTCATAATCCAATCTCCAACAGCAGGGCTTGAATAAAAACACTCGTAACAAAAACCTTGTCGGTATATTTTTTTCTTTTTACCACAATTTAAGCATTGACAGCCTACAAAATTGATTTCAATTTCTTTATCTAATAATTGATTAACATTTAAGAAACTATCTTCAAAGACCAAATAATATTGGATTGGGCTTCCAAGTTCAGTTTGCATTTTTGTCAGTACGCCTTGATATTGCATTCGTATTTTTATTTATAATTGCTGATTCGGATTTATTAAAAGATTTAAAGTTTTTTGTGTTAAAATTCGACTTATTAGGTAGAATCTTTACTTCAAATCGAATTGTTTTTTACAAAAAAATATTATTTTTGATATGAATACAAAGTTACTACTTGTCTCTCGATATTCAAATTTTAAGTTTTTAGTTTTACTATAGATTGTGAGATTTAAAACCTAAAATTAGTTAACTAAAAACCAAATTCATGCCTTTATCTATTATCAATTCGTTTGCATCGTGGGTCCTAAAACAAAGGATTCATCAAATAGAGCTTTTTTTAAAATACCCAAATGAAGTTCAAGAAGAATTATTGCACAACTTATTGACGGCATCTGAAAATACAGTTATTGGAAAACAATATGAATTTTCGAGTATCAATTCCTATCAGACCTTTGCAGAAAGAGTTCCTATTGCGACTTATGAAGAATTGCAACCATTAATTGAGCGCACACGTTTGGGTGAGCAGAACGTTTTTTGGGAAACACCAATTAAATGGTTTGCTAAGTCTAGCGGAACAACAAATGCAAAAAGCAAATTTATTCCTGTAAGTAACGAAGCGCTGGAAGATTGCCACTATAAAGGAAGTAAAGATCTTTTATGCCTTTATTTGAATAATAATGAAGATTCTGAATTGTTTTTAGGAAAAAGTCTTCGTTTAGGAGGAAGCTCTCAAATTTACGAAAACAACAATACTTTCTTTGGCGATTTATCGGCAATCTTAATTGAAAATATGCCAATTTGGGCTGAATTTAGCAGTACACCAAGCAGCAAAACTTCACTTATGAGCGAGTGGGAAACGAAAATCGCTGCCATCATTAACGAAACAAAAAATGAAAACGTAACCAGTTTTGCAGGAGTTCCTTCTTGGATGCTGGTTTTAATGAATAAAGTTTTAGAAAATACTGGAAAACAAAGTTTATTGGAACTTTGGCCAAATTTGGAAGTTTACTTTCATGGTGGCGTAAGTTTTTCTCCTTATAAAGAACAATACAAAAAACTGCTGCCAAGCAAAGATTTTAGATACTACGAAATCTATAACGCTTCTGAAGGCTTTTTTGCGATTCAGGATTTAAATAATTCAAGTGATTTATTGCTAATGTTGGATTACGGAATTTTCTACGAATTTATTCCAATGGACACTTTTGGAACTCCAAACCAAAAAGTAATTCGTTTAGCAGATGTAGAATTGAATAAAAACTATGCTATTGTTATCACAACAAATTCTGGCTTGTGGCGTTATCTGATTGGCGACACGGTTCGTTTTACATCACTGAATCCGTACAGGATTAGAGTTACAGGAAGAACAAAACATCATATCAATGTTTTTGGTGAAGAGTTAATGGTAGAAAACACCGATCAAGCAATTGCAAAAGCTTGCCAGGTTACGCAGACTGAAGTTATAGATTATACCGTTGCTCCTATTTTTATGCACGACAAAGAAAAAGGCGCACACGAATGGATGATCGAATTTAAGAAACATCCAGCTGATGTTGGTCTTTTCCAAAAGGTTTTAGATGAAACATTGCAAACTTTAAACTCAGATTACGAAGCAAAACGCTACAATAATATGACTTTGAACCCTTTGGTAATTAATGTTGCTCGCGAAAATCTTTTTTATGACTGGTTGAAAGAAAGAGATAAATTGGGCGGACAACATAAAATTCCGAGGTTATCCAACCAGAGAGATTACTTGGAACAATTAAAGGAAATGTGTTAAACAATTTTATTTAATAGAGATGAAAGAAACAAAATTTAGTGACCTGACTACTGAGGAACTGATAAAAAATCAGAAGACATTAAAAACTGTCAATGCTATATTTTGTGTTGTCCTTTTTGTCTTATTTGTTCTTAATATATTCATTGTTTTTATGAAAGGTTTTAGTGCAATGAATATTATTCCTGTTGCTTTGTTGTTTATCCTTTATTTAAATCTGAAAAATTTAAAAGAAATTAAAAGAGAATTAGAATCTCGAAAATAAATTCAAAAAAGTTTTAGACAAAACTTTACAGACCTAAAATTCTGACTCGTAGTGCAACATAAAATTACGAGACTTTTCGCTCTCAACAAAGAGATGTTTGTTGTTGCTAAAAGGATTTCGGACTTTTAAAAGTCTATCTTCCATTTTGCAATCGGCCTAGATTGCACTTATACATACTTGAATAAATCCAAAATAAATAGATAGTGACTAGCCCCAAAGATAAATTAGTTTTAAATAACTTTTTCCATTCCCTGTTTCCAATAGAAAAAGAGATTGTAGAAAAAATCACTAAAAATTTTACTCCCTTTAAATTAGAAAAGAACTCTATTCTACTGGATAAAGAAATGGTAAGCACCAAAACTTACTTTTTAGAAAAAGGCTACATGGCGTCTTTTATTCTAAACGAAGATAATGACGAAATCATTACAAATATCTTCACTGCACCTTGTTTTGTAAACGACTTTCTTTCTTTTTTTAAAAAAGAACCTACCAAAGAAACGTTTCAAACCATTACAGATTGTACTTTTTGGGAAACGGATTTAGAAACTGTTCAAGACAATTTTCATTCTATTTCTCAATTTAGAGAATTTAGCCGACTGTTGTTTGTAATTAATTACCACAAGCTTAACGATAGACTTATAGAAATGGTAAGTCAAAAAGCCGAAACTAGATATTTAAAGCTTTTAAAACAAAGACCCGATATTTTTAAACATGTACCACTCAAGATTATAGCTTCTTATCTTGGAATTACAGATACTTCGTTAAGCCGTATTAGAAGAGATACTTCCCATTTCTAAATTCTTATCATTTGACAAGTATTAGTAAACGCAGAAGAAATGATATTTGTAAAAAAATAAAAAAATGGAAAGAAAACATATTGTCGTAGTTGGACTCGGCGGAGTTGGAGGTTATTTTGGTTTTAAAATAAATCAAGCCAATGAGACTAAAAAACAACATCAAATTACATTTATTGCAAGAGAGCAAACTTATGATGCTGTTAAAAACAATGGATTAATTTTACTTTCTAGCGAACATCCTAATTCAGTTACAAAACCTGAATTTATTTATGATAATATAAAGGAGGTACAATCTCCTGATTTAATATTAGTTTGCACGAAGGAATATGATCTTGAAAATATCTGCAAACAGATAATTCAAATCATTAGTCCAAAGACCATTATATTACCTATGATGAATGGGGCTGACATTTATGAAAGAATAAGAAAAATAATTCCTAAAAATACTATTCTGCCAAGTTGTATTTATGTCGCTTCTCATATAAAAGAAAAGGGAATTGTTGAACACAAAGGAAAGCCAGGAAAAATATTTATTGGACGCGATCCCGAAAATTTTAATGAAAACATTGACTGGATCATTGATTTATTATCTGAAAGTAAAGTAGATTTTGAATTGAAAGATGATTCTTTTACTGAAATCTGGACTAAATTTATTTTTATCGCTAGTTTTGGTTTGGTAACTTCTAAGTACAATTCGTCAATTGGAGAAGTCTGTACAGTTTCTTTACAAAGAAATGAAGCTGAAGGAATCATGAAAGAGATTAAACTTATAGCGGACAAAAAAGGAATTAAACTAAGCGAGGAAATCATTGAAAAGACTTTTGAAAAAGCAGCAACTTTTCCGCCAAAAACACCAACTTCATTACAGCTTGATATCAACTCAAACAAAGCAAATAATGAGTTAGAACTATTTGCCAGTCCAATAATTAATTACGGAATTGAGTTAGATATTAAAACTCCATGCACTGAAAAAATTTATAATGAATTAAAAGAAAAAATAAACTTAAATTAAAAACCACTAATTCTACCAAACTTGAATAAGGGATAGAAGTGAAGTCCTTTTTTTCTTTAAAAATAAAAGAATTTCTTCATCAGTTTGCTATCGCTCTTGTGAAACGGATAGTTCGCTACGTCGCAACATGTCCATATAAAAAACCTCAGCCTTTTATTGTAAAGACTGAGGTTTGTTTGCTTTTATTACATTCAGTATGCCATTTCGATGAAGGAGAAATCTTCAAAAGTAGCTCTACAAAGAATCTAGAAAATAATAGCACTATTAAATAAAAAATCAGTTTATAAAGCTGGCCTTTTTATGCAAGTTTTAAAATTTTTACAAACTCATTAATTTCTTCTTCTATTTGATTGTCTTTTTCAATTAAATCAGGATAAATTCCTTCTTCCTTATAGCGAATATATTTCATAATAGAACCAAAACGCCAAATATTTGCTCCTTTTATATCCCCATTTGACAATTCACTTTCTATTTCTTCATGATACCCGATTCCTTCATAAGTAGTTCTTTTTATGAAATCTTCTCTAAACCTTTCCATTTTTTCTGAGGTATCAAAAAACTTATTTAGCTTACGATCATTTGCAGTAATAGTGGCGCTAATTTTTTTAGCTACTTCTATATTTCCTTTTTCTCTTAATATTCTAGCTTTTAGAGCCCACATAGTGTGTATATAATCCCAAATATTATATTTACCATCAAAAACAACTTCTTTAGTCAAGTCTATTAATTTTTCTGCATTATCAATATCTCCTAAGATATACATCCAAAAAGCAAGATCTGTTAAATTACTTATGTCGTTTTCACTTTTAAAAGAACATTTTTTTTGCAGTTTTTTACAAAGAGATTGAACGTTCTTTTTTGAGTATTTATTTTTTATATTTTCCAACAAATCTATCATAATCCTTTAATATTTTGCTTTACCTCAATTATCGTATAACAATTTTAATTGCGCAAAACTATATAGATTTTTAATTCGTAATAACCCGCATAAGACACAAGTATATCAATAAAGGTCAGAGCTTAAAAATGAAAAGATTTCAATGAATAGCCCGAACCAAGGGAACATCCCTAAATAAAAAAACCTCAGCTCTTTTTAAAGAACTGAAGTTTGTTTTTTATTTTGATTGTCGAGCTACTTGTGGAGATCCCTCGTTCCTCGGAATGACATAAAATAGATGAATTTAATTTGTCAGGCTGAGCGGAGTCGAAGCCCTTTTTTACATGAAATTCCTTCGACTCCGCTCAGGGTGACAGATTGCAAATTACATCATATCGATATATCTATCGTGATATCCTAGCAAGTATAAAACACCGTCAAGACCTAAACTTGAAATTGATGTTGACGCGCTTTCTTTTACTTTTGGTTTAGCATGAAAAGCAATTCCTAGACCGGCTAAGTTTAGCATTGGCAAATCGTTTGCTCCATCTCCAACTGCAATGGTTTGGTTAATGTGGATTCCTTCTTTTTCGGCAATTGCTTT
>NZ_DHEI01000092.1:30925-44297 GCF_002399805.1 Flavobacterium sp. UBA4854 | reverse complement strand
AAAGGAAAAATTAAAATCTATCGCGAAGGAGAAGATGGTGGAGAGTTTTTAATGTATTATCTACAACCTGGACAAGCTTGTGCCATTTCGATGATTTGTACTGCTAAAAGCGAAAAAAGCCAAATTATGGCAAAAGTCGTCGAAGATGTTACTGTGATGATGATTCCGTTACAATTGATGGATAAATGGATGATGGAACATAGAAGCTGGTACGAATTTGTAATTGAAACTTATCGAAGCCGTTTTGAAGAAGTTCTCGAAGTCGTTGATAATATCGCTTTCCGTTCTATGGACGAAAGATTAGAATTCTACTTAAAAAGACATTCTGATGCTTGCGGTTGTTCTGAAGTAAATCTTTCGCATCAAGAAATTGCAACCGAATTGAATACTTCACGTGAAGTAGTTTCCAGATTACTCAAAAAAATGGAACAGCGCGGTTTGGTCAAACTCAACAGAAACCAGATTGAGTTATTGAAATAGTTTTTTAGCCACAGATTAAAAGGATTATTAGGATTTCTTTTTATTAAGAATAGAAAAATCCATCTAATCCTTTTAATCTGTGGCAAAAACATTTCCTATTGTCAGGCCGAGCGAAGTCGAAGCCTCACAAAGCATTTCGACTTCGCTCAGCCTGACAAAATAATTCGTGAAAATTTGTGCAATTCGTGGCAAAAAAAATCTTCTGTGATAAATGTTACTGTAGGTTTCTAATTTCCGAGGCAACTTTGCATTAAAATAAATGCAATGGAATATTTAGGATTTTTTGCCTCAATCATAATCGGAATCACACTTGGCTTAATTGGCGGAGGAGGTTCTATCCTGACGATTCCAATTTTAGTTTATTTATTTAAAGTAAATCCAGACCAAGCCACTTCTTATTCTTTATTCATTGTTGGCTTAACGTCTTTATTTGGAAGTTATAGCCATTATAAAATGGGAAATTTGAAACTGAAATCGGCTTTGTATTTTGCTATTCCTTCAATTGTTTCAATTTTAATCATACGCGAAGTTATATTTCCACAAATTGCGGCAACACTATTTTCTGTTGCTTCTTATACCGTTTCAAAAGATTTTCTAATTATGATTATCTTTTCGATTCTAATGATTACGGCAGCAATTTCGATGATTAAAAGAAATCAGCCCGAAATAAAATTAGCCGAACCCAATTATTCGCAATTGAGTTTGATTGGATTTTTGGTCGGAATCGTAACGGGTTTTCTAGGCGCTGGTGGCGGATTTTTAATTATTCCTGCATTGCTTTTTTTCGCCAATTTACCAATGAAGCAAGCGGTTGGAACCTCATTGTTAATCATTACAATCAATTCCTCAATAGGTTTTGCAGGCGATTTATACATCGGAACAGCTATAAATTACACTTTCTTACTAAGCGTTTCTGCAATGGCCTTAATCGGAATGTTTGTTGGAAGTCAACTTTCTAAAAAAATTGATGGCGCAAAATTAAAACCACTCTTTGGCTGGTTTGTACTTGTAATGGGATTTTATATCATTGCTAAAGAAGTTTTTTTCTAATAGTAATCTTCAAAACTTTATTTAGTTTCACTTGTAGAGTAATCTTTGTCAAAGCATTAAACTTTGACAAAGATGAAACTAAAATGTTCAAAGTTCTCCAAATTTATCTTTATAGCGTTCAAGCTCAATTTCAGTTCTATTAAGCAATTTTTCTAATAATTGGATTTTATCTTCATAAAGCTCTTTTAATACCGAAGTATTATCTGCATTAATTAGAATACTTCCGTTATTATTGCCCGTTATTTTTCCGTAATTACTAAAATATTTATCGTATTCAAAACTAATTATATCCTCTACACTAACATCTAAGATTCTTCCAATCTCAACCAATTTTTCATAACTCAAAGATGTTTTTCCTTTCTCAATTTTACTGTAACCCGCCTGAGTTACACCTAATCTCTCTGCCATGTATTCCTGAGTGTAATTTTTTAACTCTCTAATATTTCTAATTTTATTTTTTATTGTTGTGGCCATATCTTTTTCTGATTTGGGTCATGTATAGCTAAAAACAGCCACCCGTTAAATCGCAACGGCATAACCATACATGTTTTGGGTATTCATAAAAACTATTTCATAATAAATTACGAACTAGCGTTTCGTTAATTTTTTCTTTTTGGTAATGAGGTAACCATATATCAAAGCCACCATTATGAAAAAAGCATCATAATGGAAAATATCAAATACAAACATCTCTGATTTTTTTAAGCGGTTCTCTTTACACTGCGTTCAAACTGAAGATCTAAATAAGCATCGATTTGCTTACCAACCAATTTGCGGTCTTTTAATGCAATTTTAGTTCGTATTTCATTCTTGTAAATATCTTTCACAAAAACAAAATATACGAACTCCGTCTTATTGCTAAATCTCGCAGCAATAATAAGTGCATAACACAAAATTGCAGGGATAATGTAATACAGATCCATTAAATTGGAAAATAACATACAATAATACGTTGCGGCGGTAACAGCTATAAAAGCACCGTTTTCAAGAAAATATTTTTTCTTTTTTTTAAGCAGTCCAAGTTCTTTAATTTCATCAAACTGATACTGCCAATTTTTAGATTTGTAACGAAATCTAACCTTGTCGGAAAAAATTGTTAAAGGCATAATAATTTAGTAGGTAAAAATAGATTTAAGCTTCTAGTAAAAATCAATTTCTAAAAATCTTTAGGGGGAAAAACTCTTAGATACGCAATATTAAGCATTAACCACTTTTTTTTCTTACAATTAACATTATAGAATATAACTATCAGTTGTAATTAAATCTTTCGTAAAAATTATCATACACTTTTAACTGCCAAAATATATTTATTTTCGGAAGGTAATAATTTGGGCGTTTCCTTCGGCCGGGCTATCCGCTTGTATCTTTTCCTTGCTAAAGAAGCAAGAAAAAGGATACCGCTCCTATCCCTAACGCAATATCGGGTCAAATGATCTTTTCGGTTTTAAAGATTTTAATTGCAGAATGGTATTTACAGCATTGATAAGTCCTATTGAAGCTTTACCTGTTTCCATTTGAAAGTCATATTTTTTTCCATAAATATCAATAATTTTAAAAATTGATAATTGCGGTTTATCTATTTTTTCTTTAAAATTCCCATAAAAGAGATCACTAATTTCTTCATAACGAATTGATAAAATTACGGCATCACTTTTCTTTTCAATTATTTGACGAGTTGTAATAAGCGTTTTTGCATTCAAACTATTAACTTGAAAAATAGGAAGTTCATTTTCTTCAAGATTAAATTCAACTGATTTGTCCCCAACATGAACAAAAGAATAAAGCCATTCTTCAGGATTCATTACTTTTCTATAAATAGATGCGCAAACAATATTCTTAATTGATTTATCTGTTTTCATTTTTGAATTGCCTCAAGCTTTAGCTGGAGATAAACAAATGTATACAAAAAAGGCTTTAGCCAAAAACCACAAAGTTTGGCGAAAGCCCAATTTAAATTCAAACAAAAAACCTCCAGCTAAAGCTGGAGGCAATTGATTTATATCTTTATGTTTTCTACTATTTTTTCAGCAGTTTTTCTAAATATGCAACTTTTTCCTTTTCAGCTTGAACTAATTCTTTTTCAGCCTCAACCAAACGCTCGTAAAGTTCAACCATTTTATCTAAAGGGTTAAAAGTAAAAATTGGTCCAGATGCACCTTGACCATTGCTTGCGCTATTATCATAAAAATTATTAAAGAAATTGAAAACAGATTCTTCCGAAAAATTTTCAATAGCTTCTACGGTCACACCAAGTGCTTTTGCTATTTTTAAAAGCCTTTCCTTATCTAATGTTTCGCTCGATTCAATATTTGAAACCCATTGCTGACTTACACCAATCGCAATTGCCAAAGCTTCTTGCTTCATTCCTTTAAGCTCTCTAATTCGGCTTATGTTTCTTCCTATATGTTTTGGTTTTGCTGTTGTGCTCATAATTCAAAGATATTTAAAATTCTCGAAAAATTATCTGATTGGTAAAAATACATATTTTTCTCACTATACAATTAAATTGCCTCCAGCTTTAGTTGGAGGTAAACAAATTTATATAAAAAAGCTTTAGCCAAAATTTGGCTAAAGTCCAATTCAAATTCAAACAAAAAACCTCCAGTTAAAACTGGAGGCATTTGATTATATTTTCAAAATATTAATTCGTGAAAATTCGTGCAATTAGTGGCAAACAAAAAATCAATGTTCTCCATACCCAACATCATCCATTTTCCCACTGAAAACTCGATATTGAATAATAAAATAAATAATCACCAGAAACAAAGCAATAAAAAACCAGCTCAAACCAGCATTTAATCCGTATTCGTGAGCAGCAGTATTATAAATGGTTAATGACGGATTCACTTTATTGGTTGAAGGCAGAACATTCGGAAATATTGAAACAGCGGTAGAAGCAAATCCTCCAACTAAAAATAAAGTTGAAAAAATAAATCCGTGACCGTCTTTTTTAAATGAACGCACTTTGAATAATCCCCCAATTCCAACAAAAGTCATTAAAGGAAAAAACCAAAGAATTGGATTTTCAACAAAATTATGAAATGGTTTAGGTTCGATAAAATGCCAAATTCCCAAAGAAATAAAGACTAAAATCAACAGAACAAAGTTCAGTCTAAAGATTACATTTTTCAATTTCGGATTCAGCGCCGAATTCGTTTTATAAATAATCCAATTTGCCCCGTGAATCGTCAATGCCACAACACTCACAATTCCTAAGAAAAGCGTAAACCAGTCAATAATTCCCAATTCATCTGCTTGCGGACTAAAAGTAGGATTCCATAAAGGCAGAAAGAAAAAATGCGCTTCTTGCGTAGAAACTCCATTTTGAACCATTCCGAGATTTACACCGCGAACGATGTTTCCTAAAGCAATTCCAAAGAAAAGAGCCAAAAGCAAACTCGCGATTCCGAAAGCTTTATCCCAAATACTTTCCCACATATGATTGTGAATTTGTCCGCGCATTTCCAGTCCGATTGCACGGAAAATCAAAAGCCATAAAATCATAATCAAAGGCAGATAAAATCCGCTGAAAGATGATGCATATAAAGTCGGAAAAGCAAAAAACAAAACTCCTCCCGCTGCAATCAGCCATACTTCATTGGCATCCCAAAACGGACCAATGGCATTGGTAATTGCCTTTTTATCTTTTTCTGTATCAGCAAAAAATAAATGAATAATTCCTGCACCAAAATCGTAACCGTCCAAAACCAGATAAACGGCCAGAATTCCCATTAAAACTACGTACCAAAAAAATTCCATACTTATATTTTTTCTGTTGAAAGTTCCACATGGCGCGGACCTTTATTGATAATTTTTCCAACTAATAGCAAAAACAGCATTCCCAACAAAAGGTATAAACCAATAAAACCAAGCAATGTAAACAAGGTATTTCCAGATGAAACTGTTGGTGAAGCTCCAGCGGCAGTTCGCAGCAAATTGTAAACCAGCCAAGGCTGTCTTCCTAATTCGGCCGTGTACCAGCCTGTTGTATTGGCAATGTACGGAAACGGCATCATGAACATTAGAGACCATAAAATCCATTTGGTTTCAAACAATTTTCCTCTAATTAATTGGAAAAGCGAAAGCACCATTAGTCCAATAAAAACCGTTCCGAGTCCAACCATAATATGATAGGCATAATACAATCCAGAAATATTCGTTGGGTGCAAGTCTTCTTCAAACTGATCTAAACCTTTTATTTCCTGATCCCAGTTTCCATAAGTCAGGAAACTTAGAATATTTGGAACAGCGATTTTATTATCCAGTTTTTTATCTTTTACATCAGGCTGACCGATTAAGACAATTTCTGAACCTTTTTTCTCGGTATGAAAAATTCCTTCCATAGCGGCAAAAGTTACAGGCTGGTATTTCACTACATTTTTAGCCAATAAATCTCCTGTTGGAACAGCAACAATTACACTCGAAATCAATCCGAAAATAACGCCCGTTTTCAAGAACAATTTCCCGAAAGAAACATTTTTATTACTTAAAATATAGAAAGCTCCAATTCCAGCGACAACAAAAGAACTCGTTACTAAAGAAGCTGCTTGATTGTGTAAATACGAAGGCCAAAGCCAAGGATTTAAAAATAAAGCTTGAAAATTATTCAGAACAAATTTTCCGTTTTCTAAGATTTCATAACCAACTGGATTCTGCATCCAAGAATGTGTGGCAATAATTAAGTAACCACTCGCCCACGAACCAATCATGATTAATAATCCAGTTACAAAATGCCATTTATGTCCGAGAAGTTTTTCTCCAAACAGAAATAATCCGAGAAAAGAAGATTCTAAGAAGAACGAGAACATTCCTTCCATCGCCAATGTCTGGCCGATGATTCCGCCTGTAAGTTCGGAGAATTTTGCCCAATTGGTTCCAAACTGAAACTCCATCGGAATTCCGGTTACAACGCCCATTGCAAAATTGAGGGCGAAGATTTTCATCCAGAAATGTGTGGCGTGATTGTATTGTTCGTCTTTAGTTTTGAGATATTTCCACTTGAAGTACACAATGATCAACGAAAGACCCATTGTAAGTTGAGGAAAAAGATAATGAAAAGTGATCGTGAAGGCAAATTGCATTCGATCATAAAAGAGCATTTCTTCCATAATGGTAATTTGTTTATGAAGTTCCACAAATTTAACCATTAGAACCCGAATTAACGCCCTTTAAAAAAAGTTTATCGTCTGATATTTGTTAAACTTTTCAACAATTTAAAGGTATTGTTTACACTTAAAGTTTATCACGAAATTTGTCATTTCGACTGAAAGGAGAAATCACACTAGAAACTCAACAAAGATTGGAAATATACGTTGCGGAATCCCGCGTGTGATTTCTCCCTCCGGTCGAAATGACAATATTGCGTATAGATTTACATGATCAAACATAACCCGTGGTTTCAACCACGGGAAACGTATCGTGATTATGCATGAGTTCCTGCGGTTGAAACCGCAGGCTATGTTTGATTTTGATTGCGTTTTATTATTGGTTATTTTTCTAAAATCCCTTTCTCGACACTTTCATTAATCAAACCTTCGGCATAATTCCATAAAGATGCCGAACCATTTTTAATGACGCTTTTCTTTTCGTAAACTTTATCGTATTTCACGCCGAACTCTTTCCAAGTTCCGCCGTTGTTTGATGTATTTTGCAACAAAGGCTCTAATCTATCCATTGATCTTGCAAATTTGGCTTCGTTGGTTTCTCCTGCTTCAAATTCTTCCCAAATCGAAATAAACTCTTCTGCTTGTTTTTTTGGAAGCAAACCAAAAATTCTATTTGCTGCTAAACGTTCTTCATCTGTATTGTCATGACTTTTTACGGTATCATAAATAAAAACGTCGCCTGCGTCAATTTCGACAATATCATGAATCAAAACCATTTTTACGACTTTCAAAACATCAATGGGTTCATTGGAATGTTCTGCCAGAACAATTGCCATTAAAGCCAAATGCCAGCTGTGTTCTGCATCATTTTCGCATCGGTCGCTGTTGAACAATTTTGTCTTGCGCTGAATGTATTTTACTTTATCAATTTCTTTTATAAAAGCAATTTGATCTATTAAGTCCTGTGTGTTCATTTTCTTTTTTGTTTTGAAATGATATTCGTCATATGCAAAATTAAAGCTTAAAGCGTAATTGCTCAACTTAAAATTAAGTTATCTCAATCGAATATGGCAAACTGCACTTTTTTTTACATAAAAACCTAATTTCTGTAACATTAGTCACCTATTTTTTTAAAAAACAAAGTTACCTTTGTAACCCATCATTTTACAATACCTATCATGAAAATAGAACAAATTTACACCGGATGCCTCGCTCAAGGTGCATATTATATCACTTCAAATGGCGAAGCGGCCATTATTGATCCGCTTAGAGAAATTCAGCCTTATCTGGATCGTTTAGAGCGTGATGGCGTTAAGCTGAAATATATTTTTGAAACGCATTTTCACGCCGATTTCGTTTCGGGTCACGTTGATTTAAGTAAAGAAACAGGAGCGCCAATCGTTTACGGACCAAATGCTGCCTGCGAATTTGACTGCATTTCTGCAAAAGACGGACAGGAATTTAAAATCGGAAAAATAACTATTAAAGTTTTGCACACTCCAGGACATACTATGGAAAGCAGCACTTTCTTACTTATTGATGAAAACGGAAAAGATCACGCTATTTTCTCTGGCGATACTTTGTTTATTGGAGATGTCGGACGTCCTGATTTAGCTCAGAAAGCAGCCGGAATGACACAAGATCAATTGGCTGGAATTTTATATCATTCATTAAGAGATAAAATCATGACTTTGGCTGATGACGTAATCGTTTACCCAGCGCATGGTGCGGGAAGTGCTTGCGGAAAAAACATGAGCAAAGAAACTGTTTCTACTATTGGAAATCAAAAGGCGACCAATTATGCTTTGCGCGCTAATATGACCGAAGAAGAATTTATAAAAGAAGTAACTGACGGTTTATTGCCTCCTCCTGCCTATTTCAGCATGAATGTTGCGATGAACAAAGGTGGTTACGAAAGTTTTGAAACTGTTTTAAACAACGGAATGAAAGCGATAAACGTAAAAGATTTTGAAGCCGTAGCTGAAGAAACTGGTGCTTTGATTCTAGATACAAGAAGCGCAGCTGATTTCAGTAAAGGATTTATTCCGCAGTCTATTAATATCGGAATCAACGGTGATTTTGCGCCGTGGGTTGGAACTTTAATTGCCGATGTAAAACAGCCAATTATATTGGTTACTGCTGCTGGAATGGAAGAAGAAACGGTAACTCGTTTAAGCCGTGTAGGTTTTGATACGATTATTGGACATTTGGAAGGCGGTTTTGAAGCTTGGCAAAATGCAGGTTTCGAAATTGACATTGTAAACCGAATTACTGCAGACCAATTTGCTAATGAATTTAAACTTGGCGAAGACAAAGTCATAGATATTCGTAAAGAAACAGAATACGAAGCAGAACATATTGACGATGCTTACAGCAAACCTCTCGCTTATATTAATGATTGGGTAAAAGACATTAATCCAAATGAGCATTTTTATCTTCATTGTGCGGGAGGCTACAGAAGTATGATTGCTGCCTCTATTCTTCAAGCAAGAGGTTTCAGAAACTTCTCTGAGGTTGAAGGTGGTTTCGGAGCAATTTCTAAAACCAATGTTCCAAAATCAGATTTTGTTTGTCAAAGCAAGGTTTTGAAAGCATAAACATTAAACATAAATTTCTACCATATAAGTGATATAAGTTCATTTTAGTTTGGGGTATTTTTAAACCCACTTCTTATATTTACTCAACTGTTCTAAGTTATATAAGAAACTCCAACTTATAATTTCTTATATAACTTATATGGTATAGAAAACACTTAATTTTTAAATTATATATGAGTTTACTAGATATTTTGAGAGAGCCTTGGCCTTGGTACGTTGCAGGCCCGCTGATTGGATTAACTGTTCCAATTTTATTAATTATTGGGAATAAATCTTTCGGGATTAGTTCTTCGCTTCGTCATATTTGTGCGGCTTGTATTCCCACGAATATTTCATTTTTTAAATACGACTGGAAAAAAGAAAGCTGGAATTTATTCTTTGTTCTTGGAATATTTTTAGGCGGTTTTATTAGTGCTCATTTTTTATCGAATCCAAATCCGGTAGAGATTGCTCCTGAATTATCAGAGAAATTAGCAACTTACGGAATAACAGATCATAGTGGTTTGGTTCCGGCACAATTATTTTCTTGGGAAAGTTTATTAACACTTCGCGGATTTATTATGATTGTTGTTGGCGGATTTTTAGTTGGCTTCGGAACTCGTTACGCTGGCGGATGTACAAGCGGACACGCGATTATGGGATTATCAAACTTACAATGGCCATCATTGGTAGCTACTATCTGTTTTATGATTGGTGGTTTTGTAATGGCACTTTTGATTTTACCTTATATTCTTTCACTTTAAAATTTCAAAAATGAGTTTAGAAAATAAAAATATAGACGGCGAAGGAATCAACGCAAGCCAGAAAAAAGAAAACGCATTTGCAAACCTTAAATATTTAATTGTTGGAATCTTTTTCGGAATTGTATTCGTAAAAGCCGAAATCATCAGCTGGTTCCGTATTCAAGAAATGTTCAATTTGGAGTCATTTCATATGTATGGCGTAATTGGATGCGCTGTTGTTGTTGGATTAATATCAGTACAATTGATTAAAAAATTCAACATCAAAACTCTTGATGGAGAAAAAATCGAAATCCAACCAAAGACTTTCAATAAAGGACAAATTTACGGCGGATTATTATTCGGTTTCGGATGGGCCATTACTGGAGCTTGTCCAGGTCCGCTTTTTGCTCAAATCGGTACAGGCGCTACTGTAATTGTAGTTACTTTACTAAGTGCAATTGCGGGAACTTGGGTTTATGGTTTGATTAAAGATAAATTGCCTCATTAATTTTTTATAAAGTAAATCCAAAAATGAATTCTACAGAACAGTTAGTATTACGAAAAGCAGTTCTTTCTGAAGTGCCTGCAATTTGGGAAATACTGCAAGATGCAATTGAACAAAGACGATTAGAAGGAAGCACACAGTGGCAAGATGGGTATCCGAACGAACTTTCTATTAAAATCGATATCGAAAATGGTTATGGATATGTTTTTACAGAAGACGAATCGATTCTGGCTTATGCGGCTATTATTTTTGATAAAGAACCTGCTTACGAAAATATCGAAGGAAAATGGCTTACTGATGGCAATTATACTGTTGTGCATCGCGTAGCCGTTTCGAAATTGGCAAAAGGAAAAGGGATTGCAACAAAGCTATTTGAAAAGATTGAAAGTTTATCTGTTGAAAATAACATTTACAGTATAAAAGTTGACACAAACTTCGATAATACTCCGATGTTGAAAATTTTAGACAGATTAAAATATACGTATTGCGGCGAAGTGTATTTTAGAGGCTCTGCAAGAAAAGCATTTGAAAAACGATTGATATAAATAAACAATATATAAAATTGATAACCCGACTGGTTCTATGAATCTGTCGGGTTTGTTTTTGTTTCAAGTTTCACGTTTAACGTTGCCTACCGAAAACCTGAAACCTGAAACTTTTTTCTTCATCAATTTTTAATTTCATTTCGTTAAGTTTGCTTTAAACAAAAAGTCCAGTAAAAAATATGAATCGTTCCGAGCAATTAACCAAACTACAAAATACAGAAAATTGGGACGTAATAATTATTGGCGGAGGTGCAAGCGGACTAGGAACTGCAATTGATGCGGCAAGTCGTGGCTATAAAACAATCTTATTTGAAGCGGTAGATTTTGCAAAAGGAACTTCAAGCCGAAGCACTAAACTGGTTCATGGTGGAGTACGCTATTTGGCGCAAGGAGATGTGCATTTAGTTAGAGAAGCATTGAAAGAGCGAGGATTATTGGCACAAAATGCAAGTCATTTGGTAAAAAATCAATCTTTTGTTATTCCAAACTATCATTGGTTAAGCGGTTACTTTTACACTATCGGACTTAAAATTTATGATCTTTTATCTGGCGGTTTAAGTTTAGGAAGTTCAAAATATCTTTCGAAAAAGAAAACTATTGAAATGCTTCCTAACGTAGAAGAAAATGGTTTAGTAAATGGCGTAATTTATCACGATGGCCAATTTGATGATTCTCGTCTTGCTGTCAATCTTGCTCAAACTGCGGTAGAAAATGGAGCTTGTGTTTTAAATTATACTAAAGTTTTTAATTTAATAAAGGATAATAACAATCAAGTAATTGGAGTTCAGGTTCAGGATCAAGAAAGCGGAATTAAATACGAATTAAAAGGTTCTGCTATTATAAATGCCACAGGAGTTTTTACAAATGCTATCATGAAACTCAATGATAATGTTTATAAAAAATACATTGTTCCGAGTCAGGGAATTCATTTAGTTTTTGACAAATCATTTCTGCCTGGCGATCACGCATTAATGATTCCGAAAACAAAAGATGGAAGAGTTTTGTTTGCAGTTCCGTGGCATAATCGTGTTGTGGTTGGCACGACTGATACTTTAATAAAGAAACAAAGCTTAGAGCCAATTGCTTTGGAAAGCGAAATTCAATTTGTACTGGAAACATCTCAGCGATTCTTAGCTAAAAAACCCGAAAGAAAAGATGTATTAGCTGTTTTTGCAGGATTACGCCCTTTGGCAGCTCCAAAAGAAGAAGGTAAAAGCACTAAAGAAGTTTCTAGAAGCCATAAAATTATAGTTTCTGAAACTGGTCTTATTACCATCACTGGAGGAAAATGGACAACATACAGAAAAATTGCTGAAGATATAATTGACAAAGCCATCAAAACAGGCAAATTACCAAAGAGAACCTGTACAACAGAGCATCTTTCTATTCACGGAAGTCAACCTACTACATCATTTGATAGAGAAAATCACCTCTATATATATGGTACAGATATTCCGAAAATAATCGAGTTGCAAGAAAGCGAAACGGTATTAAAAGAAAAACTACATCCTAATCACGAATTTACAATGGCAGAAGTTGTTTGGGCAATTCGTTACGAAATGGCAAGAACTGTTGATGATATACTGGCAAGAAGAGTTCGTTTATTATTCTTAGATGCTAGAGCTGCAATTGAAGTTTCGGAGAAAACAGCCAGAGTAATTGCTAAAGAATTGGAACATGATGAAGCTTGGATAAACAATGAAATTGCTAATTTCAAGCAAATTGCAAAAGGTTTTCTGCTCTCAGAATTCCAATAAATTATAAATCCAGCTGATTTTTAAGATTTTACACTTTTAAAATATCTTACAAAAAGTCATTTGACTAATATTTAAAATCAAAACTTTCTTTTAGTTTTAAAAAATAATTAATATACAACATATCAATATGTTATATTAAAAATTTACTTTAATTTTAATATCGAAAACTATTCTTTTAGTTCTTTCAAAAAGCCTATTTATTCGTGTTAACAAAAAATTAACAAAACATTTGTATATACAACTATTAAAAGTTATACATTTGTATATACAAATTATACACTTACGACTATGACAATTGAAGAGGTTATTAAGAGTACGGTTAAGATGGATAATGCGAAAAAAGTTATTCTGAATATCATGTACACGCAAAATGTGATTCAGGATCATTTCAACGAGTTGATCAAACCGTATGATTTATCTGGAGAACAGTATAATGTGTTACGTATATTAAGAGGGCAAAAAGGAAAACCTGCTAATATGTGCGTGATACAAGAGAGAATGCTTGCTAAAACGAGCAACACAACACGTTTGGTAGATAAACTATTATTAAAGGATTTTGTAACGCGAAATGTCTGTCCTGATAATCGAAGAAAAATTGAAGTTTCGATTAC
>NZ_DHEI01000092.1:30283-30756 GCF_002399805.1 Flavobacterium sp. UBA4854 | reverse complement strand
TTTGCAAATAATTTAAAACCAGAAGAATTGGTTTTCCTAAATCAATTATTAGAAAAATATAGAACCAACAAATAAAGCAATAAAAATATGAGCAATTTCTTAGAAAATCAAAATTGGAGATACGCAGTTAAACAATATGATGCTTCAAAAAAGATATCAGAAGCTGATTTAAATACATTAAAAGAAGCAGTTAGATTAAGTGCTTCTTCATACGGATTACAACCTTACAAAGTAGTTATTGTTGAAAATCCAGAATTAAGAGAAAAATTAAAAGGCGCAGCTTGGGGGCAAACTCAAATTACTGATGCTTCTCACCTATTCATTTTTGCAAATGATTTAAGCCTTGATGCAGGTTCTGTTGACAAATACATCAGCAACATCAGCGAAGTAAGAGGTGTTCCTACAGAAGCTTTAGGAGGTTTCAGCGATATGATGAAAAATGTAATTTCAAATTTATCTGAAGATGCAAAACA
>NZ_DHEI01000092.1:22482-30089 GCF_002399805.1 Flavobacterium sp. UBA4854 | reverse complement strand
GCTGCTGACTTAAAAATTGATGCAACTCCTATGGAAGGTTTCAATGCGGCTCAATTTAATGAAATCTTAGGTTTCGATAAATTAGGTCTAAATGCTTCAGTTATTGCAACTGTAGGTTACAGACATGATGAGGATAAATCTCAGCACCACAAAAAAGTTAGAAAATCACACGAAGAATTATTTATCACTCTATAATTATTTATTAATCAAATTCAAATTTTAATTTTAAAAACATGAAAAATTTAAAAACTATTGCAATAGCATTATTCGTAGCAGCAGCTGGAATCTCAGTAAACGCTCAAACTAAAAAAATCGACGTAAAAGCATCTACAATTAAATGGGTAGGTAAAAAAGTAACTGGAGAGCACTCTGGAACTGTAAACTTTAAAGAAGGTTCTTTAGTTTTCAAAGGAAAAAAATTAGCTGGTGGTAACTTTACAGTTGATATGACTTCATTAACTTCTACAGATTTAACTGGAGAATACCAAGGAAAATTAAACGGTCACTTAAAAGCTGACGATTTCTTCGGAACTGACAAATTCCCAACTTCAAAATTAGTTTTCAAAACTATCGGTGCAAAATCTGCTGACGTTTATACTGTAACTGCAGATTTAACTATCAAAGGAATTACTAAACCAGTAACTTTTGATATCACTGTAAAAGGAAACACTGCTACAACTGCTTTCAAAGTTGACAGAACTAAATACGATATTAAATACGGTTCAGGTAGCTTCTTCGACGGTTTAGGAGACAAAACTATCAATGACGAATTTGAATTGACAGTAGCTTTAAAATTCTAATATTTAGGCCTTACTAATTCAGAAATACAGTAAACCCCGACAGTTTTAAACTGTCGGGGTTTATTTTTTTAAAACTTTTCAAAAACTTAACATTCTTAATAATAAAGTAACTCTTTCGTAATAAGTATCAGGACTTTGATTAACATACGGCTTCTATTTTTGGGACAATTAAAAAAAATCAAAAACTAGAAATTAAAATCATAGTTATGAAAACAAAACTACATATTGCATGCATATTCTTCATTATCAGCTTTTTCGCACAAGCTCAACAACAGCCAAAAGGAATCACTGGTACTTCAAACTGGATGACCAACTGGACGAGCTTTAGACCAGCTGCAAATGACTATGGCGAAGCAACCAATATAATTGCCGGAACAATCGATAAAGACACACGTTTAGTAAAACGTAATATTTATCATTTGGTTGGTGTTGTGTATGTTACAAATAATGCAACGTTGACTATCGAGCCAGGAACTGTTATACGTGGCGACGATAAAACATGCGGAACGCTTGTTATTACCAATGGAGCTAAAATTATGGCCGAAGGATTAGAAACTGACCCAATTATCTTTACATCAGAAAATGAAATAAACAATAGAAAACCAGGAGATTGGGGCGGAATTATAGTTTTAGGAAAAGCACCAATAAACTCATTAGGAGGTATTCACACTTTGCCTTTCGATTTAGATCCAACTTTAAATCATTATGGAGGTCAAGATCCAGAAGACAATTCAGGAACTCTAAAATATGTTAGAATCGAATATGCCGGAAGAAAATTAAGCGCTTCAAAAGAGTTAAACGGTCTTTCTCTTGCTGGTGTTGGAAGAAAAACAACTGTGAGCCACGTTCAAATTAGTTTTTCAAATGATGATTCTTTCGAATGTTATGGTGGAGATTTGAATTTAAGCAATTTGGTTTCATTCAGAACAACAGATGATGATTTTGATTTTACTCAAGGAGCTCAAATTAACATTAGCAATAGTATTGCAATTCGCCATCCGTTTTCTTCAGATATTTCGGGTTCAAGATGTTTTGAGGTTGATTCTTACGAGAAAGTTGCTAATACAGACATGACTAAAAAAATGACTAAAATAAATGCGAACAACATTACTTTGGTTAATTTAGAAGAAAACAATCAAGGCTTGGTTAGAGAATCTGCGTACATTAAAGAAAATACCTTTTTCAACCTAACCAATAGTGTGGTTTCTGGATTTGCACCATTTATTTTGTTGGAAGGAAATATCGGAAATGGTGAAGCAAATTTATCAAAAATCACTTTTAAAAATATTGTAGCAAATAATTGTCAAGGCGAAATTGAAAGCGAATCAGGAAGCAATATTCCTGGCATAAAAAACTATTATGGAAACCCAGCTTACGGAATAGAATATACAAAATTGAAACTTAGCGAGCTGTTTACGCTTCCAAATATTAAAGGAAATCCAGATTTCAGATTAAATGTAAATAATACCATAGCAAGTGGAAACTAAGGAGTTATAGGAACGTTTGTGATTAAAATTTAACAAATTTCAGAAATTCAAAAAGATTTTTTTGAAATTTTATGTACTCTAATTAAAATTACATTTATATCTTTGTCACATCAAAATAAAGAAATGAGAACAATTTTAAACAATACTTGGTGGTGGAGCAATTTACGTCAGACGTCGTGAACGAAGCTTCCTATGGTATTGTAAAAAATATAAATATATAAAGGGCTTGTCATCACGACAAGCCCTTTTTTTTTGATCCAATTGAAAACAAATTAACGAACAACATAAAACTATATATTTTGAAACCTTTTATTCTTAATACACATTACAAACAAATTCTGGCAGATACAGTAACGCCGGTAAGTATTTATTTTAAAATCAGAGATAAGTTCCCAAATAGTTTATTACTAGAAAGTAGTGATTATCATGGAAATGACAACAGTTTCTCTTACATCTGCTGCAATCCTATCGCTACTATTAAAATCGAAAATGAGACAATCTCAAAAACTTTTCCTGACGGAACTTCTGAGAAAACTGTGATCGATGCTTCAACAAATATTCCTCAGGTAATTCAGGAATTTTCAAGTCAATTTAAATCAGAAAAAAATGATTTTAAATTCATCAACAACGGTTTATTTGGATACATTTCTTATGACGCTGTTCGTTATTTCGAGAAAGTATCTATTGCAAAAAAAGACAATGCAACTTCAATTCCAGATGTTTTTTATGCTGTTTATCAAAACATTATTGCAATTAACCACTTTAAAAATGAAGCTTATATTTTCTGCCACAGTTTAGACGGAAAAAATAACATTGCAGAAATCGAGCAATTATTGCAATCAAGAAATATTGCTTCTTATAAATTTTCTAAAGAAGGCGAAGGTTTCTCTAACTTGACTGATGAAGAGTTTAAAGCAAATGTGGCTTTAGCCAAAAAACACTGCTACCGCGGAGATGTTTTTCAATTGGTTCTTTCTCGTCGATTTACTCAAGGTTTTAAAGGAGATGAATTTAATGTTTACAGAGCTTTAAGAAGTATCAACCCTTCTCCATATCTATTCTTTTTTGATTATGGTGATTTCAAAATATTCGGTTCTTCGCCAGAAGCGCAAATTATCGTAAAAGATAGAAAAGCCGAAATTCACCCAATTGCGGGAACTTTCAAAAGAACTGGAAATGATGAACGTGACGCTCTTTTGGCAAAAGAACTTTCTGAAGATAAAAAAGAAAACAGTGAACACGTTATGCTGGTAGATTTAGCTAGAAACGATTTAAGCAGAAACGGGCATGATGTAAATGTAGAAAAATACAGAGAAGTTCAGTTTTTCTCTCACGTAATTCACTTAGTTTCTAAAGTTACAGGACATTTACACGATAAAGCAACAACAATGCAAGTCGTAGCAGATACTTTTCCAGCAGGAACTTTAAGCGGCGCACCAAAACACAGAGCGATGCAATTAATAGAAGAATGCGAAAAAACAAACCGTAACTTCTACGGAGGTGCAATCGGAGTTATGGATTTTGAAGGAAACTTTAACCACGCCATTATGATTCGAACTTTCCTTTCTAAAAATCACCAATTACATTGTCAAGCAGGAGCAGGAATTGTAGCAAGTTCTGACGAAGAAAGTGAAATGCAAGAAGTTTACAATAAGTTGAGAGCCTTGAATACAGCGCTAGAAATGGCAGAACAGATTTAGTTTCAAGTTTTTTTTTTAGTTTCAGGTTTCAAGTTATTGGAACGTGAAACTTGAAACTTGAAACCTGAAACCTGAAACAATTAAACAAACTATAAAAACCACAAACTATGAAAAAAGCAGTATCTATTTTAATTTTAATCATTACACTGACATCTTGCAATTCTGAAAAAAAGCAAAATCCGATTGAAGGAACCTGGCGTCTTATATCAGCTGAAACGACAGAGAAAGATTCCACTTTTTCTTCTTTCAATACAAAAACAAAAATGATTAAAATTATAAACGATACACATTTTGCTTTTTTTAATCATGATTTGAAAAATGGAAAAGATTCCACATCAGCATTGTTCTTTGGCGGAGGCGGAAAATATACTTTGAAAGATAGTATTTACACCGAAAATCTGGAGTTCTTTAACAACCGTGATTGGGAAAACAACAAATTTGAATTTGTAGTGAAAGTTCAAAACGACACCTTAATTCAAAAAGGAGTAGAAAAAGTAGAAAAATTAGGAGTAGATCGTATTATCGTAGAAAAATACGTTCGAGAAAAATAAATAAAATTTAGTTTCAAGTTTTCTTTGTTTCAAGTTTCAAGTTAGGAAACTTAGAACCTCAGAACCTTAGTAACTTAGAACCTTAAAAAAAATGAAAAAGATTTTAGTTATAGACAATTACGATAGTTTCACTTACAATTTAGTGCACTATTTAGAAGATTTAAACTGCGAAGTTACTGTTTACAGAAACGACGAATTTGATATTGACGAAATTGCTGGTTTCGAGAAAATATTACTTTCTCCAGGGCCCGGAATTCCAGATGAAGCTGGTTTATTAAAAGCAGTAATCCAAAAATACAGTCCAACAAAAAGTATTCTTGGCGTTTGTTTAGGACAGCAGGCAATTGGAGAAGTTTTTGGCGGAACACTTTCAAATCTTGACAAAGTATATCACGGAGTTGCAACAAACGTAAAA
This sequence comes from Flavobacterium sp. UBA4854, assembly GCF_002399805.1. NCBI lineage: Bacteria > Pseudomonadati > Bacteroidota > Flavobacteriia > Flavobacteriales > Flavobacteriaceae > Flavobacterium > Flavobacterium sp. UBA4854. The sequence continues at coordinate 25,136 of NZ_DHEI01000092.1, read as the reverse complement.
ACTTTAGTAGACGACGAAATTTTATTTGAAGGTTTAGGAAACGAATTCGAAGTTGGAAGATACCATTCGTGGGTAGTTGACAATAATTTACCCGAAGATTTAGAAGCAACTTCGGTAGATGAAAATGGTCAAATTATGTCTTTACGTCACAAAAATTATGATGTAAGAGGCGTTCAATTTCACCCAGAAAGCGTTTTAACACCAAATGGAAAAAGGATTTTAGAGAATTGGATAAAGAGTTAGTTTACAGTATTCAGTCTCAGTTTACAGTCACAGTAAAAAACTTAGAACCTTAGCAACTTTAAAAAAAATGAAAACTATATTAAATAAATTAATCAACCACGAAGTGCTTTCTAAAGAAGAAGCAAAACAAGTATTGATTAATATATCAAGCGGTCAATACAATCCAAGTCAGATTTCGGCATTTTTGACCGTTTTTATGATGCGCAGCATTACTATTGACGAACTTTCGGGCTTTCGTGAAGCTTTATTGGATTTATGCATTCGTGTCGATTTATCAGCCTATAATACTATCGATTTATGCGGAACGGGTGGTGACGGAAAAGACACTTTCAATATTTCAACTTTAGCTTCTTTTGTATCTGCAGGTGCAGGAATAAAAGTAGCAAAACATGGAAATTACGGAGTTTCATCTATTTCTGGATCAAGCAACGTAATGGAAAAAATGGGAATTAAATTCAGCAACGATCCATCATTTTTAGAAAAATGTATAGATCAGGCTGGAATCTGTGTATTGCATGCTCCCCTATTCCACCCAGCAATGAAAAACGTTGGACCAATTAGAAAAGAATTGGCGGTAAAAACCTTCTTTAATATGTTAGGCCCAATGGTAAATCCAGCATTTCCACAAAATCAATTGGTTGGAGTTTTCAACTTAGAATTGGCGAGAATGTATGCGTATTTATATCAAAATACCAATACCAATTTCACGATCTTACATTCGCTTGACGGATATGATGAAATTTCATTAACAGGTCCAACAAAAACAATTTCTAACCACATGGAAGGAATGTTAAATCCAGAAGATTTTGGCGTTCGTCTTTTATCGCAAACAGAAATTGAAGGCGGAAAAACCATCGAAGAATCTGCTGAAATTTTTACAAGTATCATTTCTGGAAAAGGAAACGAAGCCCAAAATAATGTAGTTTGTGCCAATGCTGCAATGGCAATTTCAACCGTTACCAAATGTTCTCCAAAAGATGGTTTTGAAATAGCAAAAGAAAGCCTATTGTCTGGAAAAGGATTAACAGCTTTACAGAAATTACAAGAATTAAGTAAATAAAAAACAAACACAAATTTCACGAATTAGCACTAATTAAATTTGCGCCTTTGTGACTTCGTGGCAAAACAACAACAATGAATATTTTAGATAAAATAATAATAGACAAAAAAAGAGAAGTGATTTTGAAGAAATCGATTATTCCGGTTTCACAATTGGAAGCTTCAGTATTTTTTGAAAAACAGACGATTTCTCTAAGTCAGAAATTAAAAGAAAGTAATTCTGGAATTATTGCAGAACACAAACGCCGTTCTCCTTCAAAATCAATTATCAACAATAATTTTACAGTTGAAGAAGTAGTTAAAGGTTATGAAACTGCTGGCGCATGCGGAATCTCCGTTTTAACAGACGGAAAATATTTTGGCGGTTCTCTAGACGATTTACTTCTGGCAAGAGCTTCTGTAAATATTCCGCTTTTGCGAAAAGAATTTATTGTAGACGAATATCAGATTCTAGAAGCAAAAGCACACGGAGCCGATTTAATTTTATTAATCGCTGCCGTTTTAACGCGCGAAGAAATTAAATCTTTATCTGAATTTGCAAAAAGTTTAGGTTTAGAAGTTCTTTTAGAAGTTCACAATCAAGAAGAATTAGAAAAATCAATTATGCCAACTTTAGACATGATTGGTGTAAACAACAGAAACTTAAAAACATTCGAAGTAAGTTTAGATTTCAGTAAAGAACTGGCATCTCAAATTCCAAACGATTTTGTAAAAGTTTCTGAAAGCGGTATTTCATCAATTGAAGCCATTCAGGAACTTAAACCATACGGCTACAAAGGTTTTTTAATTGGAGAAAACTTCATGAAAACCGATAATGCGGGACAAGCCGCAACTGAATTTATTAACAAGCTAGGTCTATAAAGGTTTGCCACAAAGTCACGAAGACACAAATTTAATTTGTGCTCGATCGTAAAAAAATAACCTTAGTGTCTTAGCGCCTTCGCGGCAAAAAAAACAAAAAAATGAAACTCAAAATATGCGGCATGAAATATCCAGAAAATATCCTCGAAGTAGGCGCGCTCCTACCCGATTATATGGGTTTTATTTTCTGGGAAAAATCTGCTAGATATTGCAACGGGAATGTTCCCGAGTTGATCAAAACAATCAAAAAAGTGGGTGTTTTTGTCAACCAAAGTCAGGAAGAAATTCTGGAAAAAGTTGAAAAATACAATTTGCAAGCAGTTCAATTACACGGAGAAGAATCAGTTGAATTTTGTTCAGCTTTAAAAGAAAAACTTCCAAAGAAAATTGAAATCATCAAAGTCTTTTCGGCCGATGAAAATTTTGATTTTGAAATTATAAAGCCTTTTGAAAATGTCTGCGATTATTTTCTGTTTGACACAAAAGGAAAA
>NZ_DHEI01000092.1:9675-22312 GCF_002399805.1 Flavobacterium sp. UBA4854 | reverse complement strand
AATTCGAAAAAGCCTTTCTTTTTAAGCGGAGGAATCGGAATGAATGAATTAAAAGCCATTGAAGAAATTTCAAAAACAAAACTGCCTATTTATGCAGTCGATGTAAACAGTAAATTTGAAATCGAACCAGGGCTGAAAAATAAAAATCTATTAAGCAATTTCAAGCGAAAATTTGATGTTGCCAACTTTTAAAATTTAAATAAAATGAGTTTTAACGTTAACGAAAAAGGATATTACGGAGAATTTGGAGGAGCTTACATCCCTGAAATGTTATATCCAAATGTAGAAGAACTACGCCAGAAGTATTTAAGCATAATGGACGAACCTGATTTTAAAGCAGAGTTCAATCAATTGCTTAAAGATTACGTTGGACGCCCAAGTCCGTTGTATTTTGCAAAACGTTTATCTGAAAAATACAATACCAAAGTTTATCTAAAAAGAGAAGACTTAAACCATACTGGAGCGCATAAAGTAAACAACACAATTGGGCAAATTTTACTTGCAAAACGTTTAGGAAAAAAAAGAATTATTGCCGAAACTGGAGCAGGTCAGCATGGTGTGGCAACAGCAACAGTTTGTGCTTTAATGGGAATTGAATGCATCGTTTACATGGGTGAAATTGACATCGCGCGTCAAGCACCAAACGTGGCTCGTATGAAAATGTTAGGCGCAGAAGTTCGTCCGGCGCTTTCAGGTTCTAGAACTTTAAAAGATGCTACAAACGAAGCGATTCGTGATTGGATCAATAATCCTGTTGACACACATTATATTATTGGATCTGCTATCGGACCGCATCCTTACCCAGATATGGTAACTCGTTTTCAGAGTATCATTTCGGAAGAAATTAAATGGCAATTAAAAGAAAAAGAAGGTCGTGAAAACCCTGATTATGTAGTAGCTTGTATTGGTGGAGGAAGTAATGCTGCAGGAACTTATTATCACTTTTTGCATGAGCCAGAAGTTGGAATCATTGCAGTTGAAGCAGCTGGGAAGGGAGTTGATAGCGGTCATAGCGCAGCAACAAGCAAATTAGGAAAAGTGGGGGTTATTCACGGCTGTAAAACGCTTTTAATGCAAACTCCAGACGGACAAATTACTGAACCATATTCGATTTCTGCAGGATTAGATTATCCAGGAGTTGGACCTTTACATGCACATTTGGCGCAAACAGGAAGAGGTGAGTTTTTCTCTGTTACTGATGATGATGCCATGAATGCTGGGCTTCAATTGACAAAATTAGAAGGGATTATTCCTGCGATCGAAAGTGCGCACGCTTTTGCAGTCTTAGATCAAAAGAAATTTAAACCTACAGATGTTGTTGTTATCAGTCTTTCTGGGCGTGGAGACAAAGATTTAGATAATTATATAGATTACTTTAAATTGTAATAAAAATTGTAATTTGGGCGTTCAAATCCCGATACTTATCAGGAGACTGTACGCTAACAAATAAAGAGAAAATCATAATTATGGAACTATTATTCTCATACGGAACATTAAGATCGAAACAAACTCAGATGCAGATTTTTAATAAAGTTTTAAGTGGAAGTCCAGATCAGATACTGGGTTTCAAACTTAAAAGTTTACAAATTGAAGAAGAATTTGGAATGGCAGATTATGTTGTGGCTGTACCAAGTGAAAATTTGGAGGACATTATACATGGTGTTGCTTTTGAAGTTTCTAATCCAGAATTGTTAAAAGTTGATCAATTCGAGTCTAATTCATACAAAAGAGTGCAAGTCAAACTTCAATCAGGAAGAACGGCTTGGGTATATACTGAAAATAAATAATTAAAAATGATTTTAGCGGCAGCGCAAACAAAACCAAAACGAGGAGATATATCTGCTAATTTACTGAATCATTATCAGCTTATTGAATTGGCTGCCGAAAACGGAGCTAATTTAATTGCGTTTCCAGAATTATCAATTACAGGCTACGAAAGAGAAAATGCAGAAGCATTGATCTTTACAGAAGACGATTACAGAATTGATCATTTAAAAGAATTATCGGTTAGAAATAACATTGTTATTATAGCTGGAGCTCCAATTAAGATAGATTCGAAATTATATATTGGCGAATTTATTATAGCTCCAGACGATTCGGTTTCAATTTACACCAAACAGTTTTTGCATGAAGGCGAAGATGAATTCTTCAATTCGACATTTAATTTTAATCCGATGTTAACTATTGAAGATCAAAACATTTCTTTTGCAATTTGCGCTGATATTGACAATCATTTGCATCCAGAAAATGCGGCCAAAAATGATACCGATATTTATGTAGCAAGCATTTTCTTTTCGCCAAACGGAATTCCAAATGCTTATAGAGATTTACAAAATTATGCTGAAAAACATAAAATGAATGTTTTAATGTCGAATTTCAGTGGAGAATCTTGGGGATCGCCTTCTGCTGGGCAAAGCGCTTTTTGGAATAATAAAGGCGAATTAATTGCGCAAATGAATGATTCTGACTCTGGATTATTATTGGTTGAAAAAAAAGGTGATGATTGGGAAAGCCAAATCATAAAATTTTAAATAAAGTATGCCACAGATTAAAGGATTTTCACAGATTAATTATTAAAAAGAAACAGCCTTTAATTTAGAAATCATTTAAAATCCTTTAATCTGTGGCAATACAAATAACATACCTACAAGGTTTTAAAAACCTTGCAGTAGAAAAACATACTAAAAATGAACAGAATAACTCAAAAATTACAAGAAGATAAAAAGATACTTTCAATCTATTTTTCTGCCGGATATCCGAACTTAAATGATACCGTGCAGATTATTCAGGATTTAGAAAAAAACGGAGTTGATTTAATCGAAATTGGACTTCCTTTCAGTGATCCTTTGGCAGATGGACCAACGATTCAGGCAAGTTCTACACAGGCGCTTCATAACGGAATGACGACTCAAATCCTTTTTGACCAACTAAAAAACATCCGCGAAAGCGTAAAAATTCCGTTGATTATTATGGGATATTTCAATCCGATGTTACAATATGGCGTTGAAGCTTTTTGTAAAAAATGTGCTGAAATCGGAATTGACGGTTTAATTATCCCTGATCTTCCCGTTGATGTTTATGCAGATGAATACAAAGCGATTTTTGAAAAATATGGTTTAATAAACGTATTTTTGATTACGCCTCAAACTTCAGACGAACGCATTCGTTTTATTGACAGCGTTTCAAACGGATTTATTTATATGGTAAGTTCTGCAAGTGTTACAGGATCTCAATCTGGTTTTGGAAATACTCAGGAAACTTATTTCGAAAGAATTGCGGACATGAATTTGAAAAATCCTCAAATTGTTGGTTTCGGAATTTCGAATAAAGAAACTTTTAATCAGGCAACTAAATATGCTAAAGGTGCAATTATTGGAAGTGCTTTTATTAAACACTTAGCAGAAAACGGAAGTGGGAAAATTGCTGAATTTGTTGGAGAGATTCGATAAATACATCTTTCATGACTAAGAAATCTAAACGGCTGATAAACTCAATTACTGCAGGATTATTTTCCATATTATTTTTCTTTCTAGCTTATATAGGTTACGAAAAAAGAAACATTGATTTATCAAAACAAGATCAATTAGAAGATATAATAATCGATAAAGGAATTGATACTCATTATGGAAGTAAAGGTCAAAAATCAGATGTATTTTTTATATCTCTAAAAAATCTAGATGAAGATTTAGGAGTTTATAGAATGTCTAAAGACTATAATGATTTACTGCAAAAAATAAATATTGGAGACAAGGTTAAGGTCTATTATCAAGCAAATTCTAATGAAGATGAAAATATAAATATTGATCTAATTCAACTTGAGAAAGATGGAAAGATTATAATTAATAAAAGTGAATACGAACAAAAAGAGGGCAGTCTTTTATATATTGGATTGATTGCTGGTTTTTTTATTCTTTATCTCTCGTATCGAAATTACAAAAGCTAATCTGAGAGCTTCAAAATTTGATAAAAGCTGAAATACTAAGGTATTTCAGCTTTTTTATTTTAACTAATTAAAGCACGATTTAACATAAATTATCGAAAACGCTTTATGTTAATATTATGTTAAAACAAAATTAAACAAGCGTTTAAATTAAACAACTGTTTAATTTTGCATCCGATTAGAAACACTATCATGTCAAACATCGAATTAAACGATAAAAAAATTCAGATTCTAAACGTCGCTGAAAAGCTTTTTTCTGAGAAAGGATTTGAGGGTACATCGATACGGGATATCTCCAAAGAGGCAAAAATTAATATTGCCATGGTCTCGTATTACTTTGGTTCAAAAGAAAGACTTCTGGAAGCTCTAATTTTCTACAAAACGGTTGATTTAAAATTACAACTTGAAAATTTATTGCAGGAAAATCTACAACCGCTTGAAAAAGTCAATAAATTAATCGAAATTTACATTAATAGAATTTGTCTTAACAAGGGGATTTACAGAGTTTTACATTTTGAACTTTACAATAAAAAAAGAGAAAAAAGCCTTCAAGCTTTTACAGAATTAAAAAAAGGAAACTTAAAATCTGTCGAAAGTATTATCAACCAAGGTCAAGCTCAAGGCGTTTTTAGAAAAGATATTAATATCCAACTTATAACACCGACGATTATTGGAACCTTTTTTCATTTCCACATGAATCGCTCTTTCTTCGAAGAATTATTGGATTTAAAAACAGATGAAATGTTTAACAATTACATTAAAAACGATCTTACAAAGCACATTCAACAAACTATAAAAGCGCTACTTGTTTATGAAAATTAGTCAATTAATGCTCTTTGGAGTTTTCTTCATCGGAATATCTTCAGCAGAAGCACAAGAAAAAACAAGTTTAACCTTGGGCGAGGCCGTACAAATGGCTTGGGAAAAGAGTAACGAAGTTACGCTTGCCAATACTAAGGTAAACACAAAACTATACGAGTTAAAAACCGTAAAAAACAATCAATACCCAGATCTTAAAATTTCTGGCCAATATCAGCGTCTTACCAAAGCGTCGATTGATATGCCAAATCAAGGCGAAAGTGCTTCTCTAGCTTCTCCTGACAGAGCTATGTTAGGAATGGCAAATTTAAGTTTACCGATTTTTGCTGGATTTAAAATTCAAAGCAGCATCGATGCATACGACAATTTGTATGAAGCTGAAAGTGCAAATGCTGCTAAAACAAAAGAAGATGTTGCTTTAAAAACAATCACTTATTATACGGCATTATACAAAGCGCAAAAAACTTTAGATGTTTTAAATGAAAACCAAAAAAGCGCAAAACAACGTGTTACTGATTTTACAGAGTTGGAGAAAAACGGAATCATTCCGAGAAATGATTTATTAAAAGCACAGTTGTTGGTTTCTAAAACACAATTATCTATTGATGAAGCCAATAATAACATTAATAATATCAATTACTACCTAACTACGCTGCTTAAATTAGATCCTAGCGTAAAAATTCAGGTAAACGAAGAAGATTTCTTTAATTTAAAAACAAGCAATGCTCCAACATCTGATGCTATAGCATTAGAAAACAGAAAAGATTTGGAAGCAGTTAGATTACAAGGAAAAGCTTCTGAAGCAAATATTAAAATAGCAAAAGCAGGATATTACCCAGCGATTTCATTGCTTGGTGGTTACACGGCATTAGATCTAAAAGATATTATTACTGTAAAATATGCTATGAATTTCGGAATCGGATTATCTTATGATTTATCGGGAATTCTAAAAAACAATGTGCATGTTAAAGAAGCAGAAAGTAGAGCTCTTGAAGTAAAAAACACTGAAGCTATTATGACTGACAAGATTAAGGTTGAAGTTCAGAAATCTATTGAAGATTATGACTTAGCAATCAACCAAAGTGTTGTTTATGATGAAGCACTTCAGCAAGCTGCAGAAAATTACAGATTAGTTAAAGATAAATTTGACAACGGTTTATCTGACACTAATGATTTGGTAGAAGCGGATGTAGAACATTTAAATGCCAAAATTCAAACTGCTTTATCTAAAGCAACAATTATTCAAAAATATTACGAATTACTTTCAGTATCAGGACAATTATCACAATCATTCAATCTTTCTAAAATATAATCGATAGCTCTCATGGAAAAGAAAAAGACAAATAAAAAATTCATCATCATACTAACCGTAATGGTTTTATTGGGAGGAACTTACGGAATATCAAAATATTTACACGGTCAAGCTCACGAAGAAACAGACGATGCTCAGATCGAGAAAAAAATGAATCCAATTATCCCAAGAGTTTCAGGATATATTAGCAAAGTTTATGTGAAAGATAATGATTATGTAAAAAAAGGAGATACTTTATTTACTATCGATAAGAGAGATTATCAATTAAAGATTGATGAAGCTAATGCTGCATTATTAGGAGCTGAAGGTCAATACGAAGCTGCAAAAGCTGATATTGGAAGTGCTTATGCAAGTATTTCTGTTTCAGACGCTCAAATGAGATCTGCGAGCGGTTCTATCGAAAGTGCAAAAATTAGATTGAGACAGCTTACAAACGATTATAACCGTTACAATAACCTGTACAAAACTCATACTATTACAAAACAACAATATGAGCAGGCGTTAACAGCAAAAGAAGAGGCAGAAAACCAAGTACGAGTTTTAGAACAACAACAAAAAGCTACTTCTTACCAAAAATCTGTTATTCAGTCAAAATCTAAAGTTTCAGACAAACAAACAGAAGTTGCAGCGGCAAATATCAAAAAAGCAAAAACGATGCTTGATGTTGCTCACTTAAACCTTTCTTATACTGTAGTTACAGCTGCTATTGACGGTCAGGTTTCTAAAGTTGATATTCAGCCAGGACAATTGGTACAGCCAGGACAATCATTGTTCTACATTATTAACAATAACGAAGCTTGGGTTGTGGCGAACTTCAAAGAAACACAATTAAACAAAATGGTTGTGGGACAAAAAGTAAGCTTAAAAGTTGATGCTTATCCAAACTATGAATTCAAAGGAACTGTAACATCATTTTCTCCTGCTACAGGATCTCGTTTTTCATTATTACCTCCTGATAACGCGACAGGAAACTTCGTAAAAACAATTCAAAGATTACCAGTAAAAATTAGTATAGACGAATCAAACGATCCTGAAAAAGTAAAACTTTTAAGACCAGGTATGAACGTTGACGTTGATGTACATTTGAAATAAGATAAATGGCAACAGCAGTACAAGACGACGATTTAGTAGAATACGGTTTCAGACGTGTTATCATTACGATTACAGCAGTGCTTTGTGCACTGTTGGAAATTGTAGATACAACGATTGTAAACGTAGCGCTGACAGACATGCGCGGAAGTCTTGGAGCTACCTTGACCGATGTGGCATGGGTAATTACAGCATACGCAATTGCGAATGTTATTGTAATTCCGATGACGAGCTGGCTATCACAGCAATTTGGAAGACGTAATTATTTTGTGGCTTCCATTATAATATTTACAGTCTGTTCTTTTTTGTGTGGTAACGCCACAAATATTTGGGAACTTGTAGCCTTCCGATTCGTACAAGGTATGGGCGGTGGAGCGCTTCTAGTAACAGCCCAAACGATCATTACAGAAAGTTATCCTGTAGCAAAACGTGGAATGGCGCAAGCGATTTACGGAATGGGTGTAATTGTTGGTCCAACTTTAGGTCCGCCTTTGGGAGGATATTTAGTAGACAATTACTCTTGGCCTTATATTTTCTACATTAATATTCCGTTAGGAATTATCGCTACAATTTTGGCTTTAACATTCGTTAGAAGTCCTAAATATGGAGAAAAATTAAAAGCCAATCAGGTTGACTGGTGGGGAATAATCTTGTTGAGTGCCTTTATTGGTTCTTTACAATTCGTACTAGAACACGGACAGCAAGACGACTGGTTTAACGATTCTTTAATTGTAACCTTAAGTGTTGTAACCGTTCTTGGATTGGTTTTATTTATATGGAGAGAGCTTACTTATAAATATCCAATCGTGAACTTAAGTGTTTTAAAAGACGGAAACTTAAGAATTGGAACCATAATGTGTTTTATTCTTGGTTTTGGTTTATATGGTTCAACATTGATTATCCCGATTTATACGCAATCTATTTTAGGATGGACTGCAACTGATGCAGGTTTATTATTAATTCCAGGATCTATTACAACAGCATTCATGATGCCATTTGTTGGAAATATGATTCAGAAAGGTGTACCACAAGGTTATATGGTTGGAATAGGATTTTTAGTTTTCTTCTTCTTCACCTTTATGATGTATAGCCGAATGACGCCAGATACTGGTGTAGAACATATGTATTGGCCTTTAATTTTAAGAGGAATTGGTTTAGGATTACTTTTCGTGCCTATTACAACACTTTCTCTTTCTACTTTAAAAGGAAAACAAATTGGAGAAGGAGCTGCATTTACAGGAATGATGCGTCAATTAGGCGGATCTTTTGGTATCGCAATTATTACTACTTTTATCACTCGTTTTAGCCAGTCTCATAGAGTAGATTTAATTAATAACCTAGATCCTGCTAAGTTTGACGTGCAGCAGCGCATTGCAGGAATGCAGCACGCATTTATGGCAAAAGGATATAGTGCAGATGTTGCCTTGAAAAAAGCATATCAAGCTATCGAAATGTCCGTAATGAAACAAAGCACTGTAATGGCTTATATGGATATTTTCCTTTACCTAGGAATTATGTTTTTATGTTGCATACCGATTATTCTCTTTATCAAAAAAGGGAAGAACAAAATTAGTGCAGCCGACGCAATGCATTAATGATAATAGATTTATAATACGCATAAACGCCGAATTCTTAGTTGAATTCGGCGTTGTTTTTTATTTTTATTTACCAAAGATTTTTTTCAAAAGAGGTATTAAAAACTCAGAATCTTAGCAACTTAGAACCTTAGAATCTTTAAAAAAATTATCTTGTAAAAACTAAATGATTTCCCTTAGAAAGATTTGCGTCAAACTGATACCCTTCGTAATTAAAACCTTTTAAATCATCAATAGTTTCTGCATTGGTATCGATAATATAACGAACCATCATACCTCTCGCCTTTTTCGCGAAGAAACTAATCATTTTTAGTTTTCCATCTTTATAATCTTTAAAATCTGGAGTAATTACAGGAACTTTCAGAGCTTTTACATCAACAGCCGAGAAATATTCATTACTCGCTAAATTCACGAATAATTCACCTTTTTTCAATTCTTTGTTTAAAGCTTTTGTAACCGTTGGTTTCCAGAAATCATGTAAATTTTTAGATTCGCCAACCGGCATTTTAGTTCCCATTTCTAGACGGTAAGCCTGCATTAAATCTAAAGGTTTTAAAAGCCCGTAAAGCCCCGATAAAATTCTTAATTTATCTTGCAGAATATCTAATTTTTCTAAAGGAATGGTATAAGCATCTAAACCCGTATAAACATCGCCATCGAAAGTATAAACTGCAGGACGTGCATTTTCTGGAGTGAAAGGTGTTTTCCAATCCTGATTACGTTTCCAATTTAAATCGGCTAATTTGTCTGAGATTGACATTAGTTCTGATAATTCAGAAGGCTTTTTTGTTTTTACTACTTTATGAACCACTCTTGCTTCTTTTAAGAATGAAGGTTCTGTATATTGAGATGTTGGTAATTCTTTTTCGAAATTCAGTGATTTCGCTGGAGATATAACAATTTTCATGTGTGCTTTTTTCTATGATTCAAAAATACAAATTGAATTTCTAAAAACAGATTATCGCAATTGATTTGTTTTATTGGGGTATAGATTTTTTTCTGCCACTAATTGCACAAATTTCCACGAATTATTCTTTTGCGCAAATTGTTATATTTTTTTTGCCACAGATCAAAATGATTTACACAGATTTTCTTAATCTATTACTATTTTTTCTGCCACGAATTGCACAAATTTTCACTTATTAAAAATCTTTTTTAATCCTTTTAATCTGTGGCAGAAAAATAAATTCGTGGAAATTCGTGCAATTCGTGGCAACCATTCTCATTTTAATAAAATTCTGCACGACAAAATGTGAAATTGTTCAAAAAAGTAAGCTCTAGATTATAATAGGCATTTTCTATGTTGTAAATTTGCATGCATTTCATTTCTTAGAAATTTGAAATTGCATTTTTACTCAATAATTAGTGAATTCGTGGCGATACAAACAAATTATAAAACTGCTTTACAAAACAAAATCTTCGATGTTATTTCGAAAGCTTCTCAGGAATTAAAAGTTGACTCTTATGTGATCGGCGGATTTGTTCGTGATTTGCTTTTAAACCGAGGTTCTAAAAAAGACATTGATGTTGTTGCAGTTGGAAGCGGCATTGAATTGGCGCTTAAAGTTTCAGAGTTACTTCCGAATAAACCAAAAGTTCAGGTTTTTAAAACTTACGGAACTGCAATGCTTCGTTTTGAAGATACCGATATTGAATTTGTTGGTGCCCGAAAAGAATCTTATACCCGCGACAGCCGAAATCCGATTGTAGAAAATGGAACTTTACAAGACGACCAAAATCGTCGTGATTTTACCATCAATGCATTGGCTTTATCATTAAATTCAACTAATTTCGGAGATCTTCTAGATCCGTTTGACGGATTAACCGATTTAGAAAACAAAACAATCAAAACACCTTTGGATCCAGATATTACGTATTCTGATGATCCTTTGCGAATGTTGCGTGCCATTCGTTTTGCTAATCAATTGAATTTTGAAATTGAAGAAAACTCACTAAATGCCATCACCAAAAATGCTGATCGCATCAAAATAATTTCTGGAGAAAGAATCGTTGATGAGTTAAACAAAATTCTCATGACCGATAAACCTTCTACAGGATTTTTGCTGTTATACAAAACAGGACTTTTAGATCTAATCTTACCAGAATTAACAGCGTTGAATCAGGTAGAAGAAATTGAAGGCCATACACATAAAAATAATTTTTACCATACGTTGGAAGTTGTCGATAATATTTGCCCAAACACAGATGATGTTTGGCTTCGCTGGTCGGCACTACTTCATGATATTGGAAAAGCACCAACAAAACGTTTCACTAAAAAACAAGGATGGACTTTTCACGGTCATGAATTCTTAGGCGGAAAAATGGCTAAGAAAATCTTCGAACGTTTGCATATGCCATTGAACCACAAAATGAAATTTGTGCAGAAAATGGTTATTATGAGTTCACGTCCGATTGTTTTGGCACAAGATATTGTGACTGATAGTGCAGTTCGCCGTTTGGTTTTTGACGCTGGTGAAGATGTAGAAAACTTAATGACTTTGTGCGAAGCAGATATAACAACCAAAAATCCTTCAAAATTCAAGAAATATCATAAAAATTTTGAACTCGTACGTAAGAAGATTGTTGAAGTAGAGGAGCGAGATCATGTACGTAATTTTCAACCACCAATTACGGGAGAAGAAATTATGGAAATGTTCGACTTAAAACCTTCTCGCGAAATCGGAATTTTAAAAGAAGCGGTAAAAGAAGCTATTTTGGAAGGCGTTATACCGAATGAATATCAGGCTGCTTATGATTTTGTAATTAAGAGAGCTGAAAAATTAGGCTTAAAAAAAGTTGAGAAATAAGTATTATTTAATAAAATGAAAAAAGAGAATAAATCAGTAATCATTTGGTTACTATCAGGCTGTGTTTTATTGTTTTTAATGGTTGTCGTGGGAGGAATTACACGTTTGACCAATTCAGGTTTATCTATGACCGATTGGCATTTGGTAACCGATACCTTTCCACCTTTAACAGAAGCAAAATGGCAGGCTGCTTTTGACGAATATAAAAAGTTTCCTGAGTATCAGAAAATCAATATTCACAATGATTTTCAGTTAGCCGATTATAAATTCATCTATTTCTGGGAATGGTTTCACCGTTTCATTGGCCGTATTATTGGTTTGGTTTTCTTTGTGCCGTTTGTTTACTTTTTAGCAAAAAAGAAATTAGATACCGACACCATCAAAAAATGCGTAGTGCTTTTAGGAATGGGAGCTTTCCAAGGTTTTTTAGGTTGGTTTATGGTAAGAAGCGGATTAATTGACAATCCAGATGTAAGCCACTTTAGACTTTCATTACACTTAACTTTTGCATTCATCACTTTTGCGTATACACTTTGGGTTGCGCTAGATTTGATTTATCCAGAAAGAAATATCAATAAGATTTTACCGCTTAGAAATATCGCTCGTTTTGCTTTAGCTGCTTTATTAATCCAGATTATTTATGGCGGATTTGTAGCAGGTTTAAATGCAGGTTTAATTCACAATCACTGGCCTTTAATGAGCGATGGAGAATTTATTCACGAATCGGTTTTTATTGAACAATCTTCTTTAATAAAAAATTTAATTGAAGGAAAAAGCGGTGTTCAATTTGTACACAGAACTTTTGCTTATGTAGTTGTAGCGATTATTCTTTTTCTTTTCTTCAAAAGCAAAAAATATACACTTACACATACTCAATCAAACGGAATCAAAACTTTAGTTGTTTTTGTTTTCATTCAGTTTTTATTAGGAGTTTTCACTTTATTATACAGCGTGCCTTTGGCTTTAGGATTAATTCACCAAATTATGGCGTTTTTTCTTTTAAGTGCTATGACGTATACATTGCATAGATTAAGCAAATAATATTTAAAAACTTTACAATACAAAAAGAGCTGAA
>NZ_DHEI01000092.1:0-9564 GCF_002399805.1 Flavobacterium sp. UBA4854 | reverse complement strand
TTCAGCTCTTTTTGTATTGTAAATATTGTATTGAAAATATGAGCCGAACCCATGGCTCTCTACATTAGGGTGCGTTATTTCTAACCGGATTAAAATCCGGCTCTACAAAATATATTGAGCCAATGGCTCTTTTCCTTAAAAGAATATAAACGATTTCAATATACATTAGAAAATTCCATAGAAATGAAAATATATTGTAGCAACGGATTTTAATCCGTTGAATTGATATTTATGCATTCCTAGAAGTTCCATAGGAACGATACATTTAATTCACAAAAAAACTATCCTAACCAAGCTTTAAAATCCTGTACCTTCTCTCGGCTTACAATTACCTCATCATCTTTATAAGTTGGCAGAATAACTTTCAATCTCGAATTGGTATATACTTGAATTTCTTTGATTGCTTTCAACGGAACAATAAATTTTCTGCTTACGCGAAAGAAATCCTTCTTATCGAGTTCTTGTTCCAGAATTTCTAAAGTTGAATCGATCAGATAATCGCGATTGTCGTACGTATGAATATATGTTCCTTTATTTTCGCTGAAAAAACATTCAATTTCTTCTGTAGTAATTACTTTTAAATGTTGTCCGATTTTAACCGTAAATCTCTTTTTATACGTTTTCTCAAAAGGATTTGATAACATTTGTCGAATTTGCTCGAAATCTAATTGTATGTTTGAAGATTCCGTTGCAGTTTTAGGAAGACGTGATTTAAATTTTGAAACCGCTGTTTCCAGATCATCTTCGTCAATAGGTTTTAAAAGATAGTCAATGCTATTTAATTTGAACGCTTTTAAAGCGTACTCATCGTAGGCCGTTGTAAAAATGATAGCGCTTTTGATGTCTATTTTTTCAAAAATTTCAAATGATAAACCATCTGAAAGCTGGATATCTAAAAAAATTAGATCTGGATGCGGATTATTTTCAAACCATTGAACTGATTCCTCAACAGAGTGAAGCATTGTTTCTACGGTTACATCAAGCTTTTCAAGTTTTCTTTGCAACAATCTCGCCGCTGGTTTTTCGTCTTCTATAATTAATGTGATCATTTACTATATTGTAAAAAATTGAAAAATATTAATTCAAATTTACTCCCATTTATTTTTATTTGCGGCATCTTTTTCCATGTATTTTTGGATTTTTCTTTTCTCCCAATCAGATCCAAAAAACCAGTCGGTACCAAAAACCGATAATGCGTGTGCTAATAGACCAATTCCCCAAAAAAATGCTGTAGAATAAGTATGCCATTCTGTTAAACCACTTAAATCCATTACCAGTAGACCAGCAGATTTATCTCGAGTCAAACTTGATACAATGATAATAATATTTACAATGATGAAAATTTTCAAATGTGAGTAAAATCTTTTAAGTCTTTTTACTCTTTTATAAGCAGCGTTGTAATTTGGATCGTCTACATACTCTCCAAAATGCTGTCTTGCGTAATCTTCATACATTTCTCTTCTAAAACGTCCCATAACTATATTTTAATTATTTCCACTTATTTTTATTCTGTTTTTCCTTCTCCATAAACTCTTTGATTTTTCTTTCTTCCCATTCTTTGCCCATTCCTGGAAAAACTTCAAAGACTTTTAATCCGTGAAAAACCACTCCTACTCCCCACCATAATAATGGCCAGAAAAACCATAGATATTGAGGCGATGTATAAAGATTTATAAAAATCAAAATCGCGTTTACAAATATATAAGCAACTAGATTTCCATAAAACCCTTTTAAATTTTCAACTTTTTTTCTTGCCTGAATATATCTTTCTTCTTCGCTTAAATTCGTTTCCATGATTATTCCCATTTTTGCTTTTTATATTTTTTTTCTAAAATGCTTCTCAATTTACGCTCTTCCCATTCCTGCCCGAAAATTTTATACGAAGCAAACAAATCAATTGCAGAGCCTATTACAACAGCAGACCAGATAATTACAACAACCCAATTTAAATATCTAATTGGAAAAAATTGCAACGGAAGATTGGTATATTCTTTTAAAAGAAAAAGGATCATTGCAATGCCATAAACAAACAAGTGTTTGTAAAAATATTTTAACTGAATCACTTTTTTGGTTGCCAAGTCTTTCAAGATGGCTTCTTCCTGATCGTTATTAAAATTTGTTTCCATGATTACTTTCTAATCGTTGTTGATTTTCTTTTTCTAGAATTTCTCTTATTTTTTTCTCTTCCCATTTCTTATTAAAGAAAGGCGGAAGACTAAAAACTTTCAGTCCATGCAAGATGATTGCCATTCCCCAGCCCATTACAGACCAAATCCACCAAAGATATCCTGGAGAAGTCATATAATTTACAACAATCACAATCGGATTACATAAAACGTACACGGTCAAATGCTCATAAAATCCTCTTATTTCTTTGACTCTTTTTTGAGCGTCATAATAACGATTTGCTTCTATGAAATCTTTTTCCATTATTTCCACGTTTTTTGCTTGTTGTCTTTCTCTAAAATCTCTCGAATTTTTCTTTCTTCCCAATCTGAGCTATATCCAAAAACTTTAAAAGCATGCATCGCAACTCCAAATCCCCAGCCTAAAGCCGAAAACCAAAACCATTGAAATCCTGGTGAAAATTTTAGATTGATAAAAACCAAGAACGGAATCACACAGCAATACGAAATTATATTTCCGTAAAATCCTTTTAGTTCTTCTACACGTTTTTTGGCTCTATAATAAGCTTTTGCTTCGTCGGTATATTCTGCACTCATTTCCATAACTGCAATTTGTTTGGTTAAAATTGGAATCCTAACGGTGAAATTCTTTCCATCCTCCTCAATCTTCACTTTTCTATCCGTTATAATTCCGTATCTGTTTACAATATTTTGCAGTCCGACACCTTGTCTGTCCTGCAAAACTTCTTTTTTCTGAAGATCATTCTGAATAGCGAGATAATCTTTATCAATAAAAATTCTAATATGAAGCGGTTTTTGCTCGCTTACTACATTGTGTTTTACGGTATTCTCCAGTAAAAGCTGTAAAGAAAGCGGTACCACTTTGGCTTCTGGATTGATATTTTCTGTTGGCAATTCGTAAAACAAACTATTTTCGAAACGCATTTTCAGAAGATTCATATAGGTTTTTGCAAATGACAACTCGTCTTCAACCGAAACCAATTCTTTGTCTTTCTGTTCTAAAACATATCGATAAATTTTAGACAATGAAGTAGTAAAACGCTGTGCATTATCTGGATTTTCTTCTATTAAAGAACTAAGAACATTTAAACTGTTAAAAAGAAAATGCGGGTCGATCTGATTTTTTAAGCTTTCAAATTTAGCATTTGCTGTCCCTGCAATAATTTTCTGCTGTGTTACTTTATTTTCCTGATAGAGTTTATAAAAATTAAGTCCATGAAAAAACAGTAGAACAATAAAAGTCATTACCGCAGATTCGATATAATTCTCTGCTTTTTCATTGGCAAGAAAACCAATAATTGTCTTATTCTCGATTATTACACTTGTAAACAAACGTAATACTCCAATTACGATCATCGATACTAAAAAAGAACTTGCAAAACCAATTAAAATTCTCTTTACTGAATATGGATTTTCTCTGAAGACCCTATCTAAGAAATCAAAAAGAACGACGTTTACGATATATAAAACCACACTGTAAAGCATGCAGTACAAGAAATAGATGTAAAGATTCTTGTTAAAGACTGCTGTTCCTAAAGAAGCAAACCGAATTAGAAAAGAGAACAAAAATACTATTCCTCCAACTAAGCATGCTTTTAACAAATTAGGTTTTAATATCATCATATTTATAATACTGAATTATTTACAAGTTTTTTGAATTTCTAAAGCTCTTTCTAATCCCCATTTTGGAGAATAAGGTGTTGCTGGTTTAAAAGTATTAAAAAGTTCAATAGATTTATCAACTTGCGCGCATAAAGGTTTTGTATCTACTCCTGTCCATTTTGCTCCTCCTAATTGATAATCGGCTTCACCAAAAACCGCTCTCGGATTGGTTGGATCCAGGGCTTTTGCTTTCGCGTAAGCTTCCATTACTTTGCCAGAATATTTCATTCCGTTTGTCATCGGATCTGCTACAACATATCCAGTGTAAATTAATGCCTGCATTACATACAATTCGGAGTTGGCTTGGTCTTTTATCAATTCTACATCTAATGCATCTTGCGCTTTAGTCAATAACAAATCAATTTTTGTTTTGTCTTTTTCTGTAAAAACAGCAGTTGCATTGATTAAAGCCACATAATAATTTGGCAAGTAACTGTTTTTTTCTGCCGCGGCAATTCTTTCAAATAAAGCAGAAGCTTCAGCATTTTTCCCTTCTTTCCAAAGTCCGAAAGCTTTATTCATTCCTTGTTCAAATTGTGTTTGTGCTGAACTTATTACTACTACAAATAGTGCAACTAAAGTGATGATTTTTTTCATTTTATAAGTTATTAATGGTTTGTTTATATGGATTAGTTATTTGTTTTATTTAGAATACAATTTCAATTTTTGAATCTTTGCTGACATTAAATTTAGCATCTTGATATGATGGAGGTCCCATAAATCCTTTTGCATTGTTTGAAGCTGCATATTCTTCTGATGGAGCTCCCATTGCGTTTCTGTCAAGCTTTCCGTTGCTGTTTTCATCATGATATGTTGAGATTGCATATTCTCCCGCAGGAAGATTATCAAAGATTACAACCGCTTGATTGTTTTTAATTTCGGAAGCCAAACTTTTGTAAGTTGTTTTAAGAAAAGTTCCGTCTGAATTATATAATCCTACTTTCACGATTCCTGTGTTATTTTTCAAACCTGAAACGGCAACAGTTAGTTTTACATTTTGAGCAGACATTAAGCTGCAGATAAATAAAATAGTTATTGTAATAATTTTGGTCATGATTTCTTTTTTTAAGTTTCTAAGTTACTAAGGTTCTGAGGTTCTAAGTTTTTTTGTTGATGATTAAAACTCTTTTTTTTTAAGCCTCTAAGTTTTTAAGAAATCTAAGCTTCTAAGCTTTTTTACTTAGCATCTTAGAATCTTAGCCGCTTAGCGACTTTTTAATTTACACTTCAAAAGTATGCTGGTTTTTAGTCTTTTAAAATTAAATAATACTGAGTTGTTGATTTTGGTTACTGAATTGTTTCTTTTTGAGGGACAGAGGTTCAGAGGCACAAAGGTTCAGAGGTTTTCTTTTATTTATTCTCAAAGACTTTGTCCCTTTGAGCCTTTGAACCTCTGTCCCTTTTTTAAAGATTTTTCAATTGATTCTCATTCTTATTCTGGCTGATCGTCCAGAAGAAACCTACGAAGAAGAATCTGTCTGCTGTTGGAACTACGGCTTGTCTTTGATACACTCCACTTGCATCTGGATTTTTTGCATAATCGTATCCGAAAATATTTTGAGTTCCTAAAACATTTGAAACTGAGAAATAAAGGATTTTTTGTGTTGTCAATAAATACGCCCAGCTGAAACTTAAACTATTGTACGATTTCGTTTTCCCATTCATAAACTGAGTCTGGTTCGGATCGTTGTACGGACGTCCTGAACTAAAACTGTTTGTTAAACTAACCTGAGATTTCCAATCTGTAATAAAATATTTTGCTACAACAGATAAGTTATGATTGGCAATAAAACTTGGAGTCGCCATGTTTGGAAAGTTTTTATATTGTCTTTCTGAATCGATATAAGAATATGAAATCCAATATTCTAGGTTTTTGTGCAAATTGCTGTCTCTCCAAAACAAATCCAATCCTTTTGCATAACCAGATCCATTATTATTGAAAATAGAATTGTACTGAATATCTCTTGTGTCATATTGCACTAAATTGCTGTAATCTTTGTAGTAAGCCTCTGCTCTAAGTGTTTGTCCAGGTCTTGTAAACGTATAATTAAAAATATAATGACTTGCTTTTTCGCTTTCAAACTGATGGTATTTAGAAAATTTAATGTAATCTACAACTGGTGTTTGAGAATAATCTCCATAAGCAAAAGAGAACTGACTAGTTTTTGAAACTTTATATCCTAATGAAGCTCTAGGCGCAATATTGTTTTCGTTTAATAAACTATTGTTTGAATATCTTAAACCAACTTTTAAAGCTAATTTTTTAGAAAATAAAAGATCTCCTTCTGTATAAGCTGCAAAAATGTTCGAATCGTATCCATTTGTAACATTAAGTGAAATATTATCAGCTACATTTTCATCGTATTTTGTAATGAAATAATCGCTTCCGAAAGACAATTTAAAAAAGTTTGAAAATTTCTTGCTTAATTTCAACTTCAGCTGCGCTGCGTTTTCTTGGTTTTCGATTCCAGTAATATCATATTTCAGTTTGTTTTTGCTGTAACCGTAGCTCACTCCAGAAGTAATCTGCCAACCTGTTCCAAAACTCCCTTTGTAAGATGAATTCAAATAGAAGTTATTATTGTTCATATCAGTTCGAATCGGATTCTCGAAATTGACATTTTTCTGATTCAAATCAAATTTTTCAGAATCAAAAGAGGCATACAGCTTAAATATTCCATTTGTGAAATTGTATCTATAAACGGTTTCACCTCCAAGTGATTGATACGGATTATTCCACTCTACGTTTTGCGGAATAACAGCTTGATAAGGTGCTAAATTCACATACATCATATTTACGCTAAGTGAACTTTTTTTGAATTTCTGAGTATTTCCTAAACTCAAACCAACCGTCATTAATCCGATATCTGTTTTATCATGATCTTCTTCGTCTTTTGTATTTAGCAGTAAAACACTTGATAGAGCTTCGCCATACTCTGCAGAATAACCTCCAGTAGAAAATGCAATTCCATTAAACAAGAAAGGAGAAAATCTACTTCTTGTTGGCAAATTATTTGTTGTAGCACCATACGGTTGTGCTACGCGAATTCCGTCAACAAAAGTTTGGGTTTCACTTGCTTCTCCTCCACGTACAAACAAACGTCCGTCTTCACCAACTGTTTGAGTTCCTGGCAAAGTCTGTAAAGCCGCCACTATATTTCCTGCAGAACCTGCTGTCGTAACAATATCTAAAGGTTTTAAAACAGAAACTCTCGCTTTGTCTCCAGATTCTAAAGTCCCAGCTGTGATAACAACGGCATCCAAAGTATTAATGTTTTCTTTTAATTTTACTATTTGATCTTTATAAATGGCAACATCAATTTCTTGTTTGTAAGTTTCAAAAAGCAAAAAGCTTACTACTAAAAATTTATTTCCCGTTTCTGCAGTTTCAAAAGAAAACTCTCCAGTTTCAGTACTTGTCGCTCCATCGTAAGTTCCGTCAATATATATATTAGCGCCAGCAACAGGTTTTCCTTTTGGATCTACTACTTTTCCAGAAATAGTATTTTGAGCAAAAATTAAAGCTGTAAAAAATAAAAAGCTAATAGTAAAAAATAATTTGGTTTTCATGTCATCTTTGGTTTTTGATGAAGCAAATGTATTTTAACTATTCATGTTAAAAAATATATAATAACCCAATTGTAGATTTTCGAGGATGAGTTGTAAAATACTAATTTGTATCTTAGCTAACGTGTTTCTAAAAACTATTAACTATGTCAGAAAGTAAAAGAGTTTCGAATTTGTATCAATCCATTTATAATGGAAATCCATGGCTTGAAGTAACCTTAGCAGATACTTTAAAAGATGTAACTGCAGCTCAGGCTTATAAAAAAATCAATCCTAATTTAAACACGATTTGGGAAATTGTCAATCACCTAATACAATGGAGAAGAAACATATTAAAGCGTGTTCAAGGAGAAATAATTACGACTCCCGATCATAATTATTTTGTACCGATTTTAGATTCATCTGAACCCGCTTGGGAACAATCCCTGCAAAGTTTGGCAAAATCTCAGGAATTATGGAGTGCCTGTTTGAATGATTTTAATGATGAGGATTTCGAGAAAATAGATCTAAATAATAATCACAATTTTTATGAAGATATTCACGGAATCATTCAGCATGATGTGTATCATTTGGGACAGATTGTTATTTTGAAGAAATTGCTTTAAAACGTCGTTTATGTCATTCGACGAAGGAGAAATCTCCACGAGAAGCTCAACAAAGATTGGCTTTTCGTTGCGGAATTTCTAGTGCGATTTCCCATTCTTCGAAATGACAAAATTGAGACTAATTTTAAAACATAATTAATCAAATGAAAAAATTACTTTTAGTTTTCTGTTTTTTGATTCTTAATACTGTAGGTTTTTCGCAAGAAACCGAAGTTAAATATGACGAAGCTTTAGCCAAATCACTTCATGCAGACGAATACGGAATGAAGAAATATGTTTTTTGTCTTCTAAAATCGGGAAGTAATACAACCGCTTCTAAAGAAGAAACCAAAAAATTATTTGAAGGACACATGGAAAATATTGGCAAATTAGCCAAAGAAGGAAAGCTGACTGTTGCAGGCCCTTTCATGAAAAATGATAGAAATTATCGTGGCATTTATATTTTTAATGTCGAAACGATAGAAGAAGCCAAAGCGCTTGTTGCCACCGATCCAGCAATAAAAGCCAATTTACTCGAAGCCGAATTAACGCCTTGGTACTGCACTGCCACTTTGCAGGAAATTACGAAAATGCATGAAAAAATTGCCAAGACGAAAATGTAAAATATGAAAACAGAAAAAGAAAAAATGATCTCTGGCGAATATTATAATGCCTTTGATCCAGAATTAGTAAAAGGACGCCGTGCGGCAAAAAACCTTTTACACAGCTTAAATGTAAAAGAATATCGAGTTACCAAGAAAGCAAAAGAGATTCTAAAAGAATTGATTCCGAACGCTGGAGCTGGTCTTTATATTGAACCACCTTTTCATTGCGATTACGGTTATAATATTTTTGCCGGCGAAAATGTTTATTTTAACGTGAATTGTGTTGTTTTAGACTGTGCGCCAGTAAATATTGGCTCAAATGTATTTATTGCACCAAATGTTCAGATTTATACTGCATCACATCCGCTTGACGCTGAACTAAGAAAAACATTAGAAAATGCGTATCCTGTTACAATTGGAGACGATTGCTGGATTGGCGGAAATTCTGTTATCTGTCCTGGAGTGACAATTGGAAAAGGCTGTGTTATTGGTGCTGGATCTGTGGTTACAAAAGATATTCCAGATAATTCGCTTGCTGTTGGAAATCCAGCAAAAGTTATTCGAAAATTAAATCAAGAACCTGAATCAAAAAAATAATGCTTACCTTAAATAAAGTTCATCATATTGCCATTTTATGCTCTGATTACGAAAAATCTAAATATTTCTATACTCAGATTTTAGGTTTAACCATTATTCGTGAAATTTACCGCGAAGAACGCCAATCTTATAAATTGGATTTGGCTTTGAATGGCTCTTATATTGTGGAGTTATTTTCATTTCCAAATCCGCCGCAAAGACCTTCAAGACCTGAGGCGGTTGGTTTAAGACATTTGGCATTTGAAGTCATTAATCTAGAAGAAACAATTGCTTTTTTAACTTCAAAAAATATAGAATCGGAACCGATAAGAATTGATGAAACAACCGAAAAACTTATCTCTCATAAAACTCAATCGGCAATAAATCTGGATCTGCGATAAAAGTGAAACGTTTTTCGGTTGT
>NZ_DHEI01000103.1:3688-5284 GCF_002399805.1 Flavobacterium sp. UBA4854 | reverse complement strand
TGTTATTTGTTGGAATAGCAAGTTTTGCACAAGAAAAGAAAGAAAGATTAACTCCTGAACAGCGCAATGAAAAACAATTGCAAAAATTAACAACAGAACTAAATCTGGATGCCAGTCAACAAGCTCAAGTAAAACAGCTTTTAGCAGACAGAAGTGCAAAAGCCGAAAAACTAAGAGATGCACGTCAAGAACAAAAAGAAAATGGCACTAAACCTACTGCTGCAGAAAGAGAAGCTTTTAAAAAAGAGATGATGGCTGAGAGAGATGCAAACGATGCTAAAATGAAATCGATTTTGAATGCTGACCAATACACAAAATGGAAAACCATTCAGGAAGAAAACAAAGACAAAGCAAGAGAAAAAATAAAAGAATATAGAAAGGATAAAAACTAAATAAAAGAGGCTTAATTGCCTCTTTTTATTTCTCAATATTCTTTAAACTTTCCTTAATAGTTTCTGTTAAATAAAAGATAAACCTCAAAATGCCATTAAACTTAATAATTCTGATCAAGTCTAATTGCTATAAACCTTTTTTAAAAAACGAATTATGAAAAAATTATTTATTGCAGCTTTATTATTTGTTGGAATAGTAAGTTTTGCACAAGACATCAATCAGAAGCCGACACGCGATCAACGAGAAAAATTAACTCCAGAACAGCGTAACGAAAAATATTTGCAAAAATTGACTTCTGATTTAAATTTAGATAATAAACAGCAAGAGCAGGTAAAACAGCTTATCGCAGAAAGAAGTGCAAAAGCCGAAAAGTTTAAACAATCTCGAAAAGACACTAAAACGCCTCCTACAGCTGAAGAAAAAGCAGCTTTCAAAAAACAAATGGAAGAAGACAAAGTAGCTAATGATGCTAAAATGAAATCTATTTTAAATGCGGATCAGTACACAAAATGGACAGCTCTAAAAAAAGAACATAAAGGTCATCATAGAGGAAAAGATCATAAATCGCCACAAGAACGCGATCAAGCTCATTTGCAAAAGCTGACAACTGATTTGAACTTAAATGCGGATCAGCAAAAACAAGTTGGTGAACTTTTATCTGACAGAAGCACAAAAATGGAAATGCTTAAAAAAAGCAGAAAAGATTCTGGTGTCGAGCCAACTGAAGCTGACAAGAAAGCTATGAAAAAACAGATGGAAACAGATCATAAGGCTTATGATGCCAAAATGAAATCTATTCTGACAGCTGACCAATATAAAAAATGGACTGCAATTCAGAAAGAGCATAAAGATAAAATGAAAGAATACAGAAAAGACAAAAAATAATCTTGGTTCTAAAAAAGAAAAGGAGGCTTAAAGCCTCCTTTTTTATTAAAATGATTTTGATACTTTATCAATCGCATTGATTGTAAAATCTAAATCTTCGTAAGTCAATGCATCTGTAATGAACCACGTTTCGTACGCAGATGGTGCAATGTAAACACCTTCTTGCAATAATCCGTGGAAGAATTTTTTGAATGTTTCGTTATCACCTTTTGCAGCAGTTTGAAAATCTGTAACTGGATTTGCATCAAAATGAACCGAAATCATAGAACCTACTCTATTAATCGTAAATACAACATTGTTAGCTTTTAAAACTCTATC
>NZ_DHEI01000103.1:2081-3468 GCF_002399805.1 Flavobacterium sp. UBA4854 | reverse complement strand
AATGTTCCTGCTTGGTAAACTGGTCCAAGAGGAGCTAGATAATTCATGATTTCTTCGCGTGCTGCAAAAGCTCCAACAGGAAGTCCGCCACCGATAACTTTTCCGAAAGTCACGATATCAGCATCAATTCCGTACAATTCCTGAACTCCTCCGCGCGCCAAACGGAAACCTGTCATTACCTCATCAAAAATCAATAAGATTCCGTTTGCTGTACACAAATCTCTTAAGCCTTGCAAGAAACCTTTTGCTGGCGGAATACATCCCATATTTCCTGCAACTGCTTCAATAATAATTGCAGCAATTTCTCCTTTATTTGCTTCAACCAATGTTTTTACATTTTCTAAATCATTGTATTTTGCTAATAAAGTATCTTTTGCAGTTCCTTCTGTAACTCCTGGACTATTTGGAGATCCAAAAGTTACTGCTCCACTTCCCGCCTGAATCAAAAATGAATCAGAATGTCCGTGATAACAACCTGCAAATTTTACGATTTTATCTCTTTTTGTAAATCCGCGAGCTAGACGAATCGCACTCATACAAGCTTCTGTACCTGAATTTACAAAACGTATTTTATCAATATTCGGAACCATAGAAACTGCCAAAGCTGCGATTTCTGTTTCCAATTCTGTTGGCATTCCAAATGAAGTTCCAAGCTTTGCTTTTTCAATAACAGCATCAACAACTGGCTGATATGCATGACCTAAAACCATTGGCCCCCAAGAGTTGATGTAATCTATTAATTTGTTTCCGTCTTCATCATATAAATATGCGCCTTTAGCACTTTTTACAAAAATCGGAGTTCCGCCAACTGCTTTAAACGCTCTTACTGGTGAATTTACTCCTCCCGGAATTACTTTTTCTGCTTCAGCAAAAAGCTGACTACTTCTTTTATATAACATTTAATTTTAGATTTTTGAGTTTAGATTTTAGATTATCTACTTAATCCTTTGTCTTTTATAAACTCATTGAAATATTGTTGTTCTATTTGTTCTTCTTTTGAAAGCTCTTCTATTTTGGTGTCAGACATTCTTATGGGTGAATAAAAAGTCCATTTCCAAGTTGGTTTATATTTTATAAATAAATGTTTTTCTGCAAATTCATCATGAATATAAACTCCGCAAAAAAGTCTAATAATTAAAACGGTAGAGAAAATAAAAGTCCCAATTGCGATTTTCTTTTTCATTAATAATTTACAATTAATAACTAACAATTATTACTTCACTTTCAACCTCTGCCCGATCGAAATTGCATTATCGGTCAGATTATTTTTTCTTTTTAAATCTTCAACCAATAAATTGAATTTCTTCGAAATGGAATAGAGCGTATCTCCTTTTTGAACTTCATATAAATTCGGATCGTATTGATTCATATTGATCTTTGGATCAGA
>NZ_DHEI01000103.1:0-1915 GCF_002399805.1 Flavobacterium sp. UBA4854 | reverse complement strand
TTTCTTCCTGTAACCTGACAATCATATTGATGTAGATTGTATCTTTCAATATAACTGATCAATTTATCTGGATATTTTGGATCTGTTGCGTAACCAGCTGCTCTCAAACCTTTAGCCCAAGCTTTATAGTCGTCTTTTTCGTAAGTGAATAAGGTTGCATATCGTTTTTTTCCAACCAAAAATAAAGCATGATCTCTATATGATTCTGATGCTTGAGGATATTTTCTAAAACATTCCTGAGCTGAATCATCGTCGTGGCGAACACTTTCTCCCAACCAATCATTATGGCATTTTATACCAAAATGATTATTAGCATCTACAGCCAAATCTCCTCTTCCTGCACCAGATTCTAAAATTCCTTGAGCTAGAATAATACTCGCTGGAATTCCATACGTTTTCATGTTTCCCATTGCAATATCTTTGTACTGCAACACATAGTTATTAATTAAATCACTGGTAACAACTGTTTTAGATGTAGATTGAATAACCTCAGTTGTATTATTTGTAGAAGGGTAATTTTTACCGATTGGTTTAACAGGAGTACTTCTTTTTGTTGCCGCCGTTCGAGATTGAACTGCTGCCGCTTTTTTAGTCGTCGCGATGGCAGGCTTACTAGACGAGCAACTTGCTAAAGCTAATATTACGAGAAGTAATACAATTTTTTTAATCATTGGTTTTGAGTATTGGTAATTTCTTCTGCTTCAACTTTATATTCATTCCTTCAATTCCCTGCAATCCGCCTGTGTGAATGAGTAAAATTTTTGAATGCGGAGGAAAATAATTTTTGCCGATTAAATCTATAACGCCAAAAACCATCTTTCCTGTATAAATTGGATCTAAGGGCACTTTTGTCTTTTCAAAAAAAGCATTAATAAATTCAATTAATTCTAAATTTATCTTGCCATAACCTCCAAAATGATAGTCAGAAATTAAATTCCAGTTATCTTTATTTGCAAAAATACGAATTTCATCGGTTAAAAAGTCACCTTTTAACGCTGGAAAGCCCAAAATTTTCTGATTTGGCAGCGAACTATTAATTAATCCAGAAATAGTTCCGCCCGTTCCCACTGCACAGCAAACGTAATTAAAAACCGAATCTTCTTCTGTTAAAATCTCTTCACAACCCTTTACTGCAAGTTCATTTGTTCCGCCTTCTGGAACTAAATAAAAATCGCTAAATTTATCTTTCAGCTTTTGTATAAAAGATTCTTCGTTTTTTAAACGATACTCTTCTCTTGAAACAAACTCAAACTGCATTCCGTTTTCTTGAGCAAATTTCAAGGTTGGATTTTCTTCAATTTTATCCCAAAGTTCGTCTCCGCGAATGACTCCAATAGTTTTAAAACCTTGTTCTTTTCCTGCATAAGCAACAGCTGCAATATGGTTCGAAAAAGCTCCTCCAAAAGTGAGTAAAGTGTCTTTATTTTCGGCTTTCGCCTGAAGTAAATTGTATTTTAGTTTTCTAAATTTATTTCCTGAAACAAACGGATGAATTAGATCTTCTCGCTTAATTGTCAACGAAATATCATTTGGAAACTGAATATTTATATTTTGATTGAAAACTGGATTCATTATTTAAAGTTGAAAGTCAAAAGTGACAATTCATAATTTTTTAAGCCTATTGCTTGTTGCTTTTTATGTAATCTAGAAACCGAAAAAAAGATCGATTTTTAAGATAATTCAAGTCGGCTTCTTTATTATAAGCTTCTCTTTCAAAACTAATATTTCGATATGCCAAAGCCCCATTTTTATATTGAATCAGACGAATTAGATATTCTAAAAAATACCAGATAAAAAACGGAATTACTAAAAGCTCTAATTGCTGTCTTAAATGAATCTTTTCATGATTAACAAAAACCTCATTTGTTTTATCAAAATCATATTTTGCAATTACAAACGGAAATACAGCCATTCC
>NZ_DHEI01000131.1:40758-41387 GCF_002399805.1 Flavobacterium sp. UBA4854 | reverse complement strand
TCATTATTTAGCTTTGCAGAGGACTTAAAAAATCAAGGCTATACAGCTAAATTGTTTTGTGGTCAAATTTCATATACAATGGGAGATTATGAATGGAACAAAACTCCAAACCCAATTATTTTTACAAGTGAACAAGTTGTAAGTGATTATTTGTGTTCAGGCGAAAAAGCTAACGATGCTTATTTTTGGGCTACAAGTACAGGAAATGGAAGAACTTATAAAATAGAGGTGTATGATGCTAACGGTGATTTGGTAAAAATTACTGAATTTCAAGTGCCATATGAAAATGGTGTTTCGCTAAATAACCTTTATACTATAACTTCTGACGGTATGTTAGACAAATCAAGTACGCAATCTACTTTTGTTATCAAAGAGTTGACTAACCTTCCATTTGTTCCTGTTACCAAATAATGTAAAAAAAATAATAATTCAAAGTCATAAAAAAAACCGTATTACAATTGAGTAATACGGTTTTTTTGTGGAGAATACCGGATTCGAACCGGTCACCCCTTGCCTGCCAGGCAAGTACTCTAGCCAAATGAGCTAATCCCCCGTTTGTTGAGAAGTAGAATTCGAACCATCACCTTCCCGATTTTTCATCGGGATGCTCTAGCCAAATGAGCTAATCC
>NZ_DHEI01000131.1:38347-40639 GCF_002399805.1 Flavobacterium sp. UBA4854 | reverse complement strand
TAGCCAAATGAGCTAATCCCCCAAAGTGTTAACAAATAAAGTCAATTAATTCTCAAAAAACAAATTTCCAGAAGTTTCAGAGGAATTATTTTCAAAAGCGTAACTTTACCTTAAATCTGGTTTTTTATGAGTTTAGAAAATACAAACGGAAGCTTAGAAACTTCTTTTCAAAATACGATTGCAACAGTTCAATTTGGTCATCCAGCCAGTAATTCTTTTCCGCGTGAATTATTAAATAGGCTTACAGCTGAAATTAATTCTTTAAGCAGAAATGAAGAAGTTTCGGTTATTGTTTTAAAAAGTGAAGGAGAAAAAACGTTTTGTTCAGGAGCTTCTTTTGATGAACTTTTAAAAGTTGAAAATGAAGAACAAGGCGTAGAATTTTTTTCAGGTTTTGCACATTTGCTGAATGCCATGCGAAATTGCAATAAAATTATAATTGGACGCGTGCAAGGAAAGGCTGTTGGTGGCGGTGTCGGAATTATTTCGGCTTGCGATTATGTATTTGCGACTTCACAAAGTGATATTAAATTATCTGAATTAGCAATCGGAATTGGTCCTTTTGTAATAGAACCAGCCGTTTCTCGAAAAATAGGAAAAACAGCAATGACTGAAATGACTTTGGCAGCTCACGAATGGAAATCGGCTGATTGGGCTTTTGAAAAAGGACTTTTTTCTGTTTTATGTGAAGCTGAAAATCTGGATACTAAGGTTGAAAGTTTTGCTCAAAAACTGAGTTCTTATAATCCTGAAGCGCTTTATGAAATGAAAAAGATTATTTGGGAAGGAACGGAACAGTGGGAATCACTTTTATTTGAACGTGCTGCCATTACGGGTAAATTGGTTTTGTCTGATTTCACTAAAAATGCTTTGCTGCAGTTTAAAAAATAGGTATGATATAAGTCATTGATTTTGGATAAAGTCTAACATACTTTTGAAAACAATTAATAAATAATTATTTAGCCACAGATTATACGAATTAAAATGATTTTAAAATAATCCAATTAATCCTTTTAATCTGTGGCTAAAGAAAATATCAATAAATATAATTTAAAATGAAACTCATTTCTTTATTCCAAAAAGTTGACATTGCAGAGAAAATTAAAGATGCTCCAGACAGCGGTTATCAAATTGGAGTTGTCATTGGATCTTTCATTCCGTTTCTAGTTTTGGGCGGAATTGCTTTGTGGATGTATACTCGTGCTAAAAAAAGAGCTAAAAACGGCAATTAATTTGTAAATTTGCAAGCTTAAAATTAAAAATCGATGAGTAATATCAGAATTACAAAACAATTTAGTTTCGAAACCGGTCACGCTTTGTACGGTTACGACGGAAAATGCAAGAACGTTCACGGACACAGTTATAAATTATCGGTAACAGTTATTGGTTCGCCAATTACAGACCGATCGAATGTAAAGTTCGGAATGGTGATTGACTTTTCTGATCTAAAGAAAATTGTAAAGGAAGAAATCGTCGATCAATTTGATCATGCAACTGTTTTTAATCAGACAACTCCGCATATCGAATTGGCCAATGAATTGAAAAACCGTGGACATCATGTGATTTTGGTAGATTATCAGCCAACAAGCGAAAATATGGTGGTTGATTTTGCAGAGAGAATCGTTGCAAGACTTCCAGAAGGAATTTCTCTTTTCTCATTAAAACTTCAGGAAACAGAATCGTCTTTTGCAGAATGGTACGCTTCTGATAATTTGTAAAAAAGTTAAAAGTGAAATGTGAAAGTAAATTGTAAAATGCTTTTTCATTTCGCATCTTACATCTCACAATTCACATCTCACATTAAATGAAAAAAATATATTTTGCTTCAGATCAACATTTTGGTGCGCCAACTCCAGAATTGAGTTTGCCGCGTGAAAAGAAATTCGTGGCTTGGCTTGATGAGGTTAAAGAAGATGCCGAAGCAATTTTTTTATTGGGAGATTTATTTGATTTTTGGTTTGAATATAAAACGGTTGTTCCTAAAGGCTTTGTACGTATTTTAGGCAAACTAGCTGAAATTCGCGACAGCGGAATTCCGATTTATTTTTTTGTCGGAAATCATGATTTGTGGATGAATGATTATTTTGAAACCGAA
Organism: Flavobacterium sp. UBA4854; assembly: GCF_002399805.1. Classification (NCBI taxonomy): domain Bacteria; kingdom Pseudomonadati; phylum Bacteroidota; class Flavobacteriia; order Flavobacteriales; family Flavobacteriaceae; genus Flavobacterium; species Flavobacterium sp. UBA4854. Next base: position 38,544 of record NZ_DHEI01000131.1, on the reverse strand, counting down.
TTGAATATTCCAGTTTATCACGATAACAAAGAGTTTACATTTAACGGAAAAACGTTCCTGATTGGCCACGGAGACGGAAAAGGTCCTGGCGATAAAGGCTATAAAAGAATGAAAAAGGTATTTACAAATCCGTTTTCAAAATGGCTTTTCCGTTGGCTGCATCCAGATGTTGGCGTAAGTTTGGCTCAATATTTATC
>NZ_DHEI01000131.1:26109-38318 GCF_002399805.1 Flavobacterium sp. UBA4854 | reverse complement strand
TATGCCAAACGAAAACTAGAAACTAAACATTATAACTATTTTATTTTCGGACACCGCCATTTACCAATGATTATTCCAGTTGGAGAAAACTCCGAATATGTAAATCTTGGTGATTGGATCGGATATTTTACTTACGGTGTTTTTGACGGCGAAAAATTCGAGCTTAAAAAATTCGAAAAATAGTTTAGTCGAAGGTCAAAAGTCGAAAGTCAAAAGGGCAAATTAGCATGGTAAAAATCAATCAAAAGCCGTAGCTGAAATTTTAAAACAAAATTTTTATTTTGTGTTTGTTGGGTAAATTCCGATTTTATGCGTTCGCAGAATATATTCTGAAAGTTGTTTACTGTTTGAAAGCTGAAATTTAATTGCTCCAGAAGCTTTTTTCGGCATATGGCATTCTACACAATTACTGGCCAATAATTTCTCTGGCATTGTTTTTAAAGTGCTTTCTTTGTGCTTTAAGCCTTGATGGCAACTCATGCAGATTTTAGAATACGAAGCCAAGTTTTTTGAAGCATTTTCATGCGGATTATGGCAGGTAATACAATCCATTTTATCACTTTTTATAAAGCATTTGCTCTGAGCCATTAATCGATACTGATTGCCATGAACATCAAAATTTGTTGTATCATTAATACTTTTAGTCTCACGAAAGAATTCTGATAAATTATCTCCGGGTTTGTACTCAAAACGCGATTTTAATTTCATTCCATCATTTCCTGCATGACATAACGCGCAAGCATCCAATTTTTGCTGTCTGTTTAAGGTTTTGAAACTCGTGATGCTATTGGCAACTTTTACGTTTGGATTTTTTAGATGAAATTCAACATGCTTTTTTGCAGGACCGTGGCAACGCTCGCAATCAATTCCGTAAACAACTGTTTCTTTTCTGATGATATCTTCAACATCCATAGACATCATATTTCTTTGTTCAGAATTTTGATTTACACTTCGGCTGCTGGCATTTGAGGCGTGGCACGAATAGCAATCTTTTACCACCATTCGGTCAAAATAAGGCTTGTCGGCAGGAAAGCCTGGACTTGTTGCCCAATTGTTTATAGAGTGATAAAAAGAAACTGGCAATTCGTATGTATTGTTGTCTTTCCAGTAAACTGAAGTTTGAGCGTGTTTGGTTCCAAAAACAATTTCAAATTTGTATTTAGCTGTTTCTTTGCCATTTTTGTAAACGACTTGGTACAAACTGTCTCCACGTTTTTCCATGACCAATTTCGTCTCTTTATCATAAATGAAAGTATGATTTTTAGAATCGAAGTCACCCGAAACATTTCCTAGAATTGCTGGAGAAGTTGCTTTAAAATGTGAACTTTTGAATGCCATATCAGATTGTACTTTATGGCATTGTATACAACTTTCTGAACCCGCATAATCAGTTCCACGCGGATCAATGTATTCCTCTGATTTATTATTGCAACTGGCAAAAAGAAGTGCCAGAATGGTTATGGTAAGTAGAAATGCAGCTTTTTTCATTGCTGTAAATATACTTTTTTTTGAATTGAATCAAAATATATTTCAATAATGAAAAAATGCTGTTAAAATATTTAGAATGTTTCTTAATTCATGCCAACTCCGTAAACATATTCATCCAATTCGATTTTAAATAAAGAACCTTCAACTAAATCTTTAATCGATTTTAATTCGGTCATATTTACAGCCAAATCTATAGAATTGCACGGTGTTTTCAATAAAAACTTGTGGCAAGAATATTTCATTTCGCACGCTTCGCAACAAGCATTTTCGATCATGCTGTCTTCAATCAAATCGCAAAAATGATTTAATTCCTGAACCGTAAAATAAAAGCCAGTTTCTTTAAAAACCAATTGTACCTTGTCTGAAATTGTAGTATTGTGATCTTTCCAGTAAAAAGCTATTCCAAAGTTGTTATGATATATCTGCTCAATTTCTCTCATCGTAAATCCTTTTATTTCAACAAATATAAATATTATTTATATTAATTCTAAATAAAAAAATCATAAAAATTTGAAAAAATATTTTTTGAGCACGCTTTAGTTCATACCCGAACCATAGATATATTCATTGAGATTAAGTCGAAATAATGAACCATCAACCAAGTCTTTTATAGAGTTTAATTCCATTGGTGATATTTCTAAATCTATAGCAACATAGGGTGTTTTCAATAAAAATTTATCGAAGGCGCGTTTTACGCCACGTGTATCGTAGTTATTATGGTCTGTGACGCAGTCTTCGATTAAATTGTGAAATTCATTTAATTCTTGAACTGAAAAATAAAATCCCATTTGTTTAAAAAGTAGCTGAACTTTATCTGATATAATTTCGTTGCCTTCTTTCCAATAAAATGAAATTCCAAAATCGTTTCTGTATATCTGCTCGATGTCTTTCATGACAAATTTTTTAGGCCACAAAGGTACGAACTGTTTGTATTAATACTTGACTAAGAAAAGCATAAAAAAAAGCTAAAAACCAACATTACTATTTGATTTTTAGCTATTTATAAAGTGTTCGTGATTTTGCTTTTTTATAAAATTCTATTTCATTATAAGATTATTTCAGCCAATTTTTTAGCTTAGATATAAATGCCGATTGTTGATCAACAAATAAATAATGAGAGCAATTGTCAAGAAAAGCGAAGTGATTTTCTCCAGTTATTGCTTTAAGAGAATTAATTTGTGCCCCTGAAAAAATACCGTCATCTTTTCCGTAAATTCCATAAATAGGAACTCCAGCAGATTTGATTTTCTTTAAAACAGGACGTGTATCAATATTATTTTGCTTTTCGTTTTGATAGAAGAGAAGCGGTGCATTTTTATTTCTAATATTGGTTTTATAAAATTCTCCAGCTTCGTAATTGGCGTAAAGTTTTTTTGAAGCTTTTGTTGGTTTTGGCATTTTAAAATAACCTTCATCACTTGCCAAGTCAAAACAATGTTTTCTATATCCTGCAGAATGCTTGTCGAGTTTTTCTATATAATCGATTTTATTGTGTGTTTTAGAATCGTAGTAGTGAATTTTCTTTACAGAACTTAAGATATGATCGTAAGTTTCTTGCTGTGAAAATAATGCGCCAGCCAAAACCAGAGCACTCACATTTTGTGGATATTTATTGGTGTAAAGTGTCGCGACTAAACCACCAAAGCTATGCCCTAAGAGAACTGCTTTTTTTAAATGATAAGTTGCATAAATTGAATTTAAATCCTGAAAAGCTTCTTCGTAAGTAAATTTAGCATTTGGATCTGCAGATCTTCCTTCGCCTCTTCGGTCGTAAGCGATAACATAAAAACCATGATCGGCTAGTTTTTGAGCCGTTGTTCCTTCAAATAAGGTTGCGTTGCCGCTTGGTCCTCCGTGAATGAAAATTAAGGGTTTGTTCTTTTCGTTTCCGTAGGTTTTTATATAGAGATTTTGCCCTTTTGCGAAAAAGGAAAATATTAGAAATAAAGAAAGAAAAAATGACTTCATCTATTCTAATTTATGATGATCGTCCATATCTTTTTTCAAATCTAAATTTCTGAAAGTTGGAGATTTCAATGCAGTGAAAACTACAGTTAAGAGCGTAATACTTCCTCCAAAAACAACTGAAGTAACCGCTCCCATCAATTTGGCAGTTGCACCACTTTCGAAAGCGCCTAATTCGTTTGAAGATCCGACAAAAATTGAATTTACGGCACCAACACGTCCGCGCATGTGATCTGGAGTTTTAAGCTGTAAAATAGTCTGACGGATAACTACTGAAATTCCATCAGCTAATCCGCTTAAGAATAATGCGAAAACGGAAAGCCAGAAATAAGTCGATAATCCAAATAAAATAATTGACAATCCGAAAACAAAAATGGCGATTAAGAGTTTCTTTCCAGCATTTTCGTATAAAGGCACATAAGCAGAAACTAGCATTGTAATGAAAGAACCTACAGCAGGAGCGGCTCTTAAAATTCCGAACCCTTCAGATCCCACTTTCAAAATGTCTTGTGCAAAAACGGGCAATAATGCAACGGCACCTCCAAAAAGTACAGCAACCATATCAAGTGATAATGCACCAAGTACAATTTTGTTTTTAAAAACGAATGTCAAACCTTCCATAAGACTATCTTTTATAGATTCTCCCATTTTCGGATTTACGATCGGTTTTTGGCTGATTTGTGATAGGGCAATTAACGAAAGAATTGAAAATCCGAAAACCAAACACATTGACCAATGAACTCCAATCCAGTTAATTGAGAAACCTGCCAATGCTGGTCCCATAACGGCTCCAATTTGCCAAACAGAACTACTCCAAGTTGCAGCATTCGGATATACTTTTTTAGGAATGATTAATGAAAGAAGCGAGAAAATAGTTGGCCCCATAAAGGAACGAACGATTCCTCCGAAAAATACTAAAGCGTAAATCGAATATAAAATAATATGTGTAGACCAGCCTCCAACTACTTTTGGCCAGGTCAGTAAGAAAAGCCCAAAACTGATTACTGAAAATCCTAAAATACATTTTACCAATAAGCTTTTCTTTTCTCTTTGGTCTACAATATGTCCTGCGAACAAAGACATTGAAACAGCAGGAATAATTTCCATTAAACCAATAATTCCTAAAGAAAGCGGGTTTTTGGTCAAGCTATAAACTTCCCATTCGATTACAATAAATTGCATTGACCACGCAAAAACCATTGCAAAACGCAATAATAAAAATATATTGAATTCTCTATAACGTAACGCCTGATATGGATCTGGCTTCTTTGATTTAATTTCTTCCATTTGTTCTAATGTCTTTCAGCATAAGTTGTGTTGAAACAGTCCCGTTCCATTCGTTTTCAGCAATTGAATAAGCCAGCTGAAACGAATTTTGATTTTTTACAATATTTAATTTTTTTCCTAATCCGAAACCAATTGCGGCGATTCCGTCTGAATTGTTTTGTTTGGCAAAAAGCCTTAAATGTTCTTCTTCTGCACCCAAAGTTTTAGCATAACCTGTATCAATCGCATTTTCAGTCATAAAAACAGGTGTCATGTTTTGAGGTCCGAAAGGTTCGAATTGTTTTAAGATTCGAATTAATTTGGGTGTTATATCAGAGAAATTGATTTCGGCATCGATTTCAATTTCTGGAGTAAGCATTTCGGGTAAGATCGTTTCTGAAACCTGTTTCTCGAAAGCTTCTTTAAAGGTCTGATAGTTTTCTGCTTTTAAAGTCATTCCTGCAGCGTACATATGGCCTCCAAATTGTTCCAAATGTTCGGCGCAGGCGTCTAATGCATTATAAACATCAAATCCTTTTACAGATCGGGCAGAGGCTGCATATTTGTCGCCGCTTTTAGTAAAAACCAAAGTTGGGCGATAATACGTTTCGATTAATCTTGAAGCAACAATTCCGATAACACCTTTGTGCCAATCTTCCTGAAAAACAACGGTAGAAAAGCGTTCTTCTTCTTTATTTTCTATAATCTGCAGGAAAGCTTCTTTGGTGATTTTTTTATCTAAATCTTTTCGATCTGCATTATATTGTTCAATTTCAGAAGCAAATTGTTGTGCTTGTTCAAAATCAAATTCGGTTAAAAGTTCAACAGCATGATTACCATGTTTAATTCTTCCTGCTGCGTTAATTCTTGGCGAAATAATAAAAACAACATCTGTAATATCGAGAACTTTCTTTTTTACTTGATGTGTTAAAGCTTTAATTCCGGGTCTCGGTTCGGTATTAATAACTTTCAATCCAAAATGTGCTAAAACACGATTTTCGCCCGTAATCGGAACAATATCAGCAGCAATTGCAGTAGCAACCAAATCCAGATACGGAACTAAATCCTCAATCGTTTCGTTTCGATTTTGTCCCAAAGCCTGAATCAGTTTAAAGCCAACTCCGCAACCGCATAATTCATCGTAAGGGTAGGAGCAATCTTCTCTTTTTGGATCTAAAACAGCAACAGCATCTGGAAGAGTTTCTCCTGGACGGTGGTGATCGCAGACAATAAAATCGATATTTTTTGCTTTCGCGTAGGCGATATGATCAATGGATTTGATTCCGCAGTCGAGAGCGATAATTAAAGAAATTCCGTTGTCGTCTGCATAATCAATTCCTTTATAAGAAATACCGTAACCTTCGGCGTAACGATCAGGAATGTAAGTGGCAATATTTGGATAATGTGATTTTAAATAGGATGAAACCAAAGAAACTGCTGTTGTTCCGTCGACATCATAATCGCCAAAAACTAAAATGTTTTCTTCGTTTTGAATGGCTTGTTCGATTCTGGCAACAGCTTTGTCCATATCTTTCATCAAATACGGATTGTGAAGATGTTCTAATGATGGTCGGAAGAAATTCTTTGCTTCTTCAAAAGTTTCAATACCACGCTGAATCAAGAGCGTTGCAACAAAATCTTCTACATTTAAGGCTTGCGCTAAATGTTTAATCTTATCTTCAGAAGGTTTTGGTTTTAGAGTCCAACGCATGGGTTGATTTTAGATTTTAGATTTTAGACTTCAGATTTGTGAAATCGTTTAATCTGATTGGTAATTTTTTTGCCACAGATTAAAAGGATTTAAAAGATTATTTTTTTGCCACGAATTACTCGAATTTCCACTAATTTAATTCGTGCTAATTCGAGTAATTCGTGGCAACTTTTATATTAATCTGTGTTAATCATTTTAATCTGTGGCGGAAATATATTTTGTTTTATTTCGCTTCTAAAGCATTTCCTTCAAATTGAATTCCGTCCCAACCTAAATTGATGAAATTTCTAATGTTTTGGTGATTCGTTCCGTTTGGATCGCCTAAAACTTCTTCAAAATAAAAAGCGCCAAAACACGCTAAAGTTTCTTCTTTGCTTAAATTTTGCAGTTTTGCGAAAGAAAATAATTTGCAAGAACCTGAATTTTCGCCTGCTGCGTTATGTTGTGTTCCGTTTTGGAAAGCAGTTGGAGTAAAGTTGTAATTTTCTTCGATTACTGCAATAGTTTCAGGAAATGTGATTTGTGTTGGAGTTTGTTTTACTTTTTCTAAAAAGGCTTGAATGCTCATGATTATAATTTGATTTTTTTTGCCACAGATTAAAAAGATTAACACAGATTAATAAAAGTTTGCCACAAATTTCACCAATTTGCACGAATTAAATTAGTGGAAATTCGAGTAATTGCTTCGCCTATTCGCTATCGCTCGGGTCGTGGCGGAAAAATAATCTTTTAAATCTTTTTAATCTGTGGCATAGATAATTATTCTTCGTCCTTAGAAAACTTACTTTTCTTAGGTTCTTTTGTTATTGTTTTTCCAGCCACGACAACCACGATTTCGCCGCGTGGTGCTGTTTTTTCAAAATGTGCTAGAACTTCTTTTGCTGTTCCGCGTACATTTTCTTCGTGTAATTTTGATAATTCTCTCGAAACGCAAACTTGTCTGTCTTCTCCAAAATATTGGACAAATTCAGCTAAAGTCTTAACGAGTTTATGCGGAGAAACGTATAAAATCATCGTTCGGGTTTCTTCGGCTAAAGCCAAAAATCTGGTCTGACGTCCTTTTTTATCAGGCAGAAAACCTTCAAAAACAAATTTGTCATTTGGAAGTCCGCTGTTTACTAGAGCAGGAACAAATGCCGTTGCTCCAGGAAGACATTCGACTTCGATTTTATTTTCGACACAAGCGCGCGTTAATAAAAAACCTGGATCTGAAATTGCTGGAGTTCCGGCGTCTGAAATTAAAGCGATAGTTTCGCCGGCTTTTAAACGAGCAATTAAGTTTTCAGTTGTTTTGTGTTCGTTGTGCATGTGATGGCTATGCATGTGTGTGCCAATTTCAAAATGCTTCAACAATTTTCCGCTTGTGCGCGTGTCTTCCGCCAAAATTAAATCGACTTCTTTCAAAACCCGAATGGCTCTAAAAGTCATGTCTTCAAGATTGCCAATTGGCGTTGGAACAATATATAATTTTGACATAGTTGTTTATTCGTGAAATGTAAAATGTGAGATGTGAAAATGTCTTTACGAGAATTTTTTCTCGATAATTCCCATAAAGCGCTCGGCATAATCCTCTTTTCCTTCCCAGTCGTTATAATCTGGTTTTACCATGTTTTCGATAAATTCTTTAGCTTCTGTATAAGAATCAAAAGTCATTAATTGATTTAAAACACGGCTGTAATCTTCTGTGCTGTTTCCGAAAAGATTTTTGGTAAAAGCAATTCTGTCATTTAAGTCAATATGAAAACCTCTTGCTAGTTTTTCGTTCAAACTAACCGATTTTGGTTGTGCAGGAGTTTCAAGAATAGCAGTTTCTACTTTTTTAGGTTCTTTAAAATCACTGATAGAAGGAGTTTGTGTTGGCGGAACAGCTTCAAAACTGTCTACTTTTACAAACTGTGCATCGGCATAATTAACACCAAAATCTTCAAATTGAATAGTTGGTTGTGCAGGAATTTCTGCTTTTGGCTCTATTTTCGGTTCTTCTTTAACTTCTTCTCTGATTGGTTCTGTTTCCAATTCGAAAGCAGGTTTGAAATCTGGAATTGGCTTCAATTCATTGATAGTTGTAAACGAAAGATCATCAACAGGTTTTTCAGTTTCTTCTGCCTTTTCAGCAATTGGTTCAATAATTTCTTCTGCAGCTGGCTCTTCAATCTCAGCAACGATTGGCTCAATGATTTCTTCAACAACTGGTTCTTCAATTTCGGCAATTGGTTCGAGAGTTTCTTTTATTACTGGTTCTTCAACTTCAATAATTGGTTCAACAGCTTTTTCTTCTGAAATTTCTGGTTCATAAGATTCTTCAAGCGCAATTACTTTTTCTTCAGTAGGAGCTTCAAGTTCAATTATAGCTGGAATTGCATCTTCTTTTTCGAAAATAGTTTCCAATTCAGAAGTGATATCGCTTTGCCCGATTGTTGGTTTTGCAGAGTCGAAATTCTCTTCAACAAATTTTAATACTGCTAATTTCTCGTATAATTTCTGAGTTTCAAGGTACAATTGATTGATATCGGATTTGTTTTTTAGTTTTAAAATTCGATGTGCAATGCTAATTAAATCAGCTTCCAATTTTTTTTTCATAACTGTTGAAAATTATAGTGAATAAGGTATTTTAGTGTATTTGATGTCTGAATGTTTCTATTCTTAAGGAAATTCAAAAGATAATTTTTTATTTCTGTTAATACGCTTTCGCGAATTTAAGGTTTGATAAAAATTTTCTACTTTTGAAAAAATGTAAAACAACACATTTTTACATCAATTTATTGCCAGTACAAAGTAATAAAAACTATTCATTTTTAAAGGTAGAAAAATACAAAATGTTTCTCGAAAATACAGTAAATCACAAAGAACAATTTGGTTGGATTGAAGTTATTTGTGGATCAATGTTTTCGGGTAAAACCGAAGAGCTGATTCGAAGATTAAAGCGCGCCCAATTTGCCAAACAAAGAGTCGAAATTTTTAAACCCGCTATTGATACCCGTTATCATGACGAAATGGTTGTGTCGCACGATGCCAACGAAATTCGTTCTACGCCAGTTCCTGCAGCGGCTAATATCTTGATTTTAGCTCAAGGCTGTGATGTAATTGGAATTGACGAGGCTCAGTTTTTTGATGACGAAATTATAACGGTTTGTAACGATTTGGCAAATCAAGGAATTCGTGTAATTGTAGCCGGCTTAGACATGGATTTTAAAGGAAATCCGTTTGGTCCAATGCCCGGACTTATGGCAACTGCCGAGTATGTAACGAAAGTTCATGCTGTTTGTACGCGCACAGGAAATCTAGCCAATTATAGTTTTAGAAAAACTGCCAATGATAAATTAGTTATGCTTGGCGAAACCGAAGAATATGAGCCACTTAGCCGTGCAGCGTATTTTAATGCTATGAAAAAAAATCAGGAAAAATAAATTTAAATTACATTTATAAAAGCCTTTTAATAAAAATGAAAAGTATGAGAAAACAGAATATTTTATTATTGATATTGATTGGGATTGCATTAGCTTTTGTAGCTTATTTTCAGTTTTATCTTGCCGAAAATGCAGATGAAGTAAATACTGAAGTGGTAGAATTGGTGGCAAAATATAATAAAAGCTGTCCGTTAAATATTCAGGAAGGAATGCGACTAGACAGTGTAAGTTTGCCTGAAGGCCGAGTAGTTCAGTATAATTTGACATTGTTGAATGTTGTAAAAGAAACTGCCGATATAAATGTAATTCAGGAAGAAATGGAAAAAAGCTTGATTAGTACAGCAAAGGCAAATCCAGGACTTAAAGTTTTTAGAGAAAACGATTATGATTTGATTTATCACTATAGCGACAAAAAGAAAGCGTTTTTGTTTGAGGTTAGAATACAGCCAGATCAATACAAATAATTTAAGAGCAAAAAATAAACCCGACAGGTCTTTTAAAATCTGTCGGGTTTTTTTATTGTAAAAAATTAAATCTTCTTTCTCATTCTCGCTACCGGAATATCAAGTTGTTCACGGTATTTAGCAATTGTTCTTCTAGCAATTGGGTAACCTTTTTCTTTTAAGATTTCTGCCAATTGATCATCTGGAAGCGGTTTTCTCTTATCTTCTTCTTCAATTGTGTTTTGAAGAATTTTTTTGATTTCAAGAGTTGAAACATCTTCTCCTTGATCGTTTTTCATCGCTTCAGAGAAGAATTCTTTAATTAGTTTTGTTCCATATGGTGTCTCGACATATTTACTGTTGGCAACACGTGAAATCGTCGAAATGTCTAAACCAACCATATCTGCAATATCTTTTAAGATCATTGGTTTTAGTTTGGTTTCGTCACCGTCTAAGAAATATTCTTCTTGATAATGCATAATTGCATTCATCGTTACAAAAAGGGTTTCTTGACGCTGTCTAATTGCATCGATAAACCATTTTGCCGAATCTAGCTTTTGTTTGATAAACTGAACGGCATCTTTCTGAGCAGTCGATTTATCACGAGATTCTTTGTATGTCTGCATCATTTCCTGATAATCTTTAGAAACGTGCAGAGATGGAGCATTACGACCGTTTAAAGTCAGTTCTAATTCGCCATCTATAATTCTAATGGCAAAGTCTGGAACAATGTTTTCTGTTACTTTATTGTTTCCAGCAAAAGAACCACCCGGTTTTGGGTTTAATCTTTCAATTTCGTGAATTGCTTTTTTAAGCTGTTCGTTAGAAACACTGTACTTTTGCAAAAGCTTATCGTAATGTTTCTTCGTAAAAGCATCAAACTGATTTTCGATAATGTCGATCGCTAAATCAACATATTCGGTTGGAGTTTTATGCTTTAATTGAAGAAGCAAACACTCCTGTAAATCCCGTGCGCCAACTCCAGAAGGTTCAAGCTCATGAATTACGGTCAACATTTTTTCAACCATTGCTTCATCAGTGTAAATTCCCTGAGTAAAAGCCATGTCGTCTACAATATCCGGAATGCTTCTGCGGATGTAACCCATATCATCAATACTTCCCACTAAGAATTCAGCGATTTCGCGCTCTTCATCATTCAAAATAAAAGTATTCAGCTGATTGATTAAATCCTGATGAAAACTTATTGGAGCTGCAAAAGGTGTTTCGCGCTCTTCATCGTCACTATAATTATTTACCTGAGTTTTGTAATCAGGTGTATCGTCGTCGCTTAAGTATTCGTCAATGTTAATGTCGTCTGCTTCGATTCTGTCAGATTCTGCATCATCATAATCGTCATAGTCTTCATTAGCGTATTCATCAGCTTCGTAATCGTCTTCTTTTCCAGCTTCAAGCGCTGGATTTTCGTTCATTTCTTCTAATAAACGCTGTTCAAAAGCTTGCGTAGGCAATTGAATTAACTTCATCAGCTGAATTTGCTGTGGAGATAATTTTTGGGATAATTTTAAATTTAAAAATTGCTTGAGCATAGTTAAGGCGCTATTTTTTGCCACTGAGGCGCGAAGGCACAAAGTTTTATTTGTTTTTTTGTTTCTTGCCACAAAGGAACTAAGACACAAAGTTTTTTATTTTATTACTAAGCGTTAAGACACAAAATTATTGTTTGTGTTCTAATTTTTACTGAGAGTTTTAAAATACTTTTTTTGTATTTATAAATCTTCTAATACCGCTCTTTATCAGCGGAACATTGAAATTAATTAAAAAGCCTAAATCTTTATTCAGTAATTTTAACTGACTTATAATTTGAGCTTCCCAAACCGGATTCATTTGTTCAACTGCTTTTATTTCTATAATTATAGAATCTTCAATCAGTAAATCTAATCTTAAGCCTTCGCTAAATTCAATTCCGTC
>NZ_DHEI01000131.1:25618-25937 GCF_002399805.1 Flavobacterium sp. UBA4854 | reverse complement strand
TGAGCAAGACAAACTTCATAAACTCTTTCTAATAATCCAGGTCCAAGTTGTTTGTGAACTTTAAATGCTGCGTTTACAATTATTTTTCCAATTTCTTCCGTTCTTTCAGAGAGCATATTTTTTTGGTTTTGCCACGAAGGCACTAAGGCACAAAGTTTTTTTGAAAGTTTTTAAATCTTTATCAAACAATAAAATAATACTTGTGAATTTGCGTCTTCGTGGTATTATTTTATTTTTTTTGAGTCTTTAATTCATTCAGTTTAAAAATAAACTTAGCGTCTTAGTGCCTTTGTGGCAAAAACTTTATTTCTTAGAACTC
>NZ_DHEI01000131.1:20008-25461 GCF_002399805.1 Flavobacterium sp. UBA4854 | reverse complement strand
GTTACAAACAATACTAAACGCTCAAATCCTAAACCGAAACCTGCGTGAGTTGCCGATCCAAATCTTCTAGTGTCTAAATACCAGTATAATTCTTCTTTGTCAATTCCAAGTTTTTCCATTTTCTCAACTAGAACATCATAACGCTCTTCTCTTTCAGAACCACCAACGATTTCTCCAATTCCTGGGAAAAGGATGTCCATTGCGCGAACAGTTTCTCTTCCTGGTTCTGTGTTGTCGTTCAAACGCATGTAAAACGCTTTAATGTTTGCTGGGTAATCGTATAAAATTACTGGACATTTAAAGTGTTTTTCAACCAAGAAACGTTCGTGTTCTGATTGTAAATCAGCTCCCCATTCGTTGATTAAATATTGGAATTTCTTCTTTTTATTTGGAGTTGAATCTCTTAAAATGTCAATTGCTTCTGTATAAGAAACACGTTTGAAGTTGTTTTCTAAAACAAAGTTCAATTTCTCTAACAAAGCCATTTCGCTTCTTTCTGCCTGCGGTTTTGATTTTTCTTCTTCAAGAAGTCTTCCTTCTAAGAAAGCTAAATCGTCTTTACAGTTGTCTAAAGCATATTTGATTACGTACTGAATAAAATCTTCAGCCAAATCCATGTTGTCGTCAAGGTCGTTGAAAGCAACTTCAGGCTCGATCATCCAGAATTCTGCCAAGTGACGAGAAGTGTTTGAATTCTCAGCTCTAAACGTTGGTCCAAAAGTATAAATCTGACCCAAAGCCATTGCAAAAGTTTCACCTTCTAATTGTCCAGAAACTGTTAAGTTCGTGTGTTTTCCAAAGAAATCTTTTTTGAAATCAATGTTTCCTTCTTCATTTTTTGGAAGGTTATCCAAAGGCAATGAAGTTACTTGGAACATTTCTCCAGCGCCTTCAGCATCAGCTCCAGTGATAATTGGAGTGTTTACGTAAACGAAACCTTTTTGTTGGAAATAACTGTGAACTGCATAAGATAAAACCGAACGTACACGCATAATTGCACCAAAAGCATTTGTACGTACACGTAAGTGAGCGTTTTCACGTAAAAATTCTAAAGAGTGTTTTTTAGGCTGCATTGGGAATTTCTCAGCATCAGAATCTCCAAGGATTTCAAGTTTGTTCACCTGAATTTCGTATTTCTGACCTGCACCTTTACTTTCAACCAAAGTTCCAATTACAGAAACTGCTGCTCCAGTTGTGATTCTTTTTAAAGTCTCTTCTGGTGTATTTTCAAAATCAACAACACATTGAATATTATTAATGGTAGAACCGTCATTTAAAGCGATAAACTGATTATTTCTAAAAGTTCTCACCCATCCTTTTGCATTCACTTCCTGTAACGTCGTCGTACTGTTTAATAAGTCTCTAACTTTTGTGTGTTTCATTTTTATATATAATTGATATTAAATAATATTCGTTTTGAACAACTGCAAATATAATCGATAATAATTAATTTTTGAAGCTGTTTCCCGCTCTTCGCTATATCTTTCTATTTTTAAAGGAAAAATAGAAAGGATGCCGCTACGATCGAGGCTAGGGTTTTTGGTTTCAAAAGAAGCAATTTCTCTTGTTTTGTCATTTCGACGAAGGAGAAATCTTCGTAAGAAACTCGACAAAGTTATGAATTACTATGCGGAGCTACTTGCGGAGATTTCTCCTTCGTCGAAATGACAATATTGTGGCAAATCTTTGTCGAGCTTCGTGTGAGATTCCTCGTTCCTCGGAATGACAAACTGTGCTACTATCTTTCTTTGTCAAAGTTTAAAACTTTGACAAAGATTTATGTTTTTTAAATTCGTGCCAATTCGTGGAATTAGTGGCAAATAAAAAATTATTTCTCTAAATTCTCCAATTCTTCTTTCTTCGTTTTCTTCTTTTCAAAAGTTAAAACCAACGATGGTAAAACAACCAAGTTAGCAAACATCGCAAAAACCAAAGTACAAGAAATTAATCCTCCTAAAGCAATTGTTCCGCTGAAGCTTGATAAAGTAAAAGTGGCAAAACCTAAAATCAAAACGATAGAAGTGTAGAATGTACTTACTCCAGTTTCTCTTAAAGCACTGAAAACAGATTTTTTTACTTTTCCTTTATTTTGAGTCAATTCATCTTTGTATTTCGCCATAAACTGAATGGCATTATCAACTGAGATTCCGAAAGCGATACTGAATACCAAAATCGTTGAAGGTTTTAACGGAATTCCGAAATAACCCATTAATCCCGAAGTAATGCAAAGCGGTAAAATATTCGTAATCAAAGAAGCGGCTACCATTTTGAACGAACGGAATAAATACAGCATTAAGATTGCAATAGTTAAAATCGCAAACAATAATGACTCAATTAAGTTATGCGCCAAATAAGTTGTTCCTTTCTGGAAAACTAGAGCTTTTCCTGTAATCGTAACTTCGTAGCGGTCTTTTGGGAAAATTTCGTCAATTTTCTTGCGAAGTTTTCCTTCTACTTTTGCCATTTCATCTGTTCCGATATCTTTCATGAAAGTCGTGATTCTAGCATATTGTCCAGTCGAATCAACGTAAGCTTTCATTAAATTTTCTTTGCTGTTTTTCGTCGCATTTTTAGCATAACTTAAAATAAAAGTCTGCTCTTGCGAAGTCGGTAATTGGTAATATTCTGGGTTTCCGTTATAGAAAGCCTGTTTAGAATATTTTACCAAGTTTACTATAGAAACTGGTTTTGCTAATTCTGGAATTTCAGAAATCGTATTCTGCAATTCATCCATTTTGCGAATAGTCGAAGCTTTCATAACACCTTTTTTCTTTTTGGTATCCACCATAATTTCAAGAGGCATTACTCCGTTAAATTCCTTTTCGTAAAATAAAATATCTTTAAAGAAAGAAGCGCTTTTCGGCATTTCGCCAATCAAACTTCCCGAAACTTTCATTTGTCTAACTCCATTCAAACTCACAACAAATAGAACCGCATAAATGCAGTATACAATTGTCTTTTTGCCTTTAACAATAGTTGTAACTGTATTTAAAAGTGTCGAAATATAAGTTTTGTCTAAGTGGTATAAATGTTTCTCTTTTGGCAAAGGCATAAAACTGTAAATAATTGGCACGATGAAAAGTGTCAAAGTATAAACAGAAAGCACATTGATAGAAGTTACCAATCCGAATTCAAAAAGAAGTTCGTTTCCTGTAATCATCAAAGTAGCAAAACCAATTGCAGCAGTTAAATTGGTCATAAAAGTCGAATGTCCAATTTTTGAAATAACGCGTTGTAATGCTTTTGCTTGATTGTTATGCAGTTTAATTTCTTGCTGGTATTTATTAATCAAGAATATACAGTTTGTAATTCCGATTACAATAATTAGCGGCGGAATTATAGCTGTTAAAATCGTGATTTTATATCCGAATAATCCAAGCGTTCCAAACGACCAAGTTACACCAACAATCAAAATACAGATTGAAATAAACGTAGCTCTAAACGAACGGAAGAAGAAAAAGAAAATCAGTGAAACGGTCAATAAAGACGCTCCAATAAACAATCCGATTTCACCTTTCATATTATCTGCATTGATCGTTCTGATGTACGGCATTCCCGAAACTTTCAAATCAATTCCGGTTGTTTTTTCGAATTTATTGATTTTCGGAACTAGATTTTCTAGGATAAACGTTTTTCTGTTAGCAGTATTAACCAAATTTTTATTGATGTAAACTGCAGAGCGAATACTTCCGCTTTCTTTATTGAACAAAAGACCTTCATAGAAAGGTAAATTATTGAATAATTCATGCTGAATGCCTTTTAAATAAGTAGGATCCAGAACTTTGCTTTGATCAATAAAAGGCGCTAAAACAAATTTTTCGTTAACAGTATCTTTTTCAAGCTTTTTCAAATCGTTTAAAGAAACTACTAAATCAACTTCTTTAGATTTTTTCAAACCTGTCATCAATTCATTCCATGCGGCGTAGTTTTTTGGAGTAAAGAATTTAGGATCTTTAAAACCAATAACGATAAGATTTCCTTCCTCACCAAACTTATCAAGGAATTTTTGATAATCTTTATTTGCAATATGATCTTTTGGAAGCAAGTTAGCTTCTGTATAAGTCATAGCAAGATTCTTCCACTGATAACCAAAGAAAAGAGTCAAAGCAGAAAGTATAACTAGAATCGTAATTCTGTTTTTAAGTATGATTCGGGCTAATTTTTCCCAAAATCCAACTTGAATAGTGTTTTTCATAACATCTTTAAAAAATGGATGCAAATGTAGTGAAAAGTGCTCGAAATCATAAATATTCCTTTCTATTTTACTTTATGTTAACACAAAATATATCATCTTTAAAATGGGACAATTTGCTTGCTTTTTGTCGATTAGTCGTTAGCTTTTCTCATATTTGCAATTAATTTCGAATAATAGCGAAATAAATTTGAATCTTTATTTTTTGCAAATTCTCATGCAGATTTGACAGATTACAGCAGATTAGATTTTCTATTTTCCTTAAAACTCAGTACAAATGGATTCAAAACAGATTAAATTTCTAACTATTGCCATAAGTTTACTTTTACTTTTTATTTCATTAACACAAGATGCAATTGTTGTAAATTATAGTGGCGAAGTAAGAAACGATTCGGCTTTAGGATATTTCTTGATTGGTGCAATAGCTTTTTTGGGTGGCGGATTATTTGAAGAAATTATTTGGTTGGCCAATCCATTATGTCTTTTGGCTATTATATATTTCCTGAAAAATAATGAAAAAGCAGTTCTTTTGAGTTTAATTGCGTCTGGATTAACTATTTCTTTTGCTTTTTGGAGTGAAATTTTAGGAGCTGAAAGTGGTGCAATGGCCAAGATTGTTTCATTTGGATTAGGATATTATTTGTGGGCATCAAGTATTTTGGTGCTAACAACCGGAATTTTGCTTAATTATAAAATGTCATTAAAAGAAAG
Organism: Flavobacterium sp. UBA4854; assembly: GCF_002399805.1. Lineage (NCBI taxonomy): Bacteria > Pseudomonadati > Bacteroidota > Flavobacteriia > Flavobacteriales > Flavobacteriaceae > Flavobacterium > Flavobacterium sp. UBA4854. Next base: position 20,558 of record NZ_DHEI01000131.1, on the reverse strand, counting down.
TTTACAATCTTAAAAACATGCAAAATAATAATACCATAACGTTTATTTTTCTAGCAATTCTTTTGCTTTTAATTGTCATCATTTGTTTTATGATTTATCAATTAATGCAAACCAAAAAAGCAAAAGACGATGCCGAAAAAAGCTTTTATGCTTTAGAATCTAAGGTAAACGATTTGCAATTAGAAAATTTAGAATCCAAACTAAACCCGCATTTATTTAAGAACATTCTAAACTCTATTCAGTCGCACGCTTATCAGACTTATTTTGCTTTGGATAAATTGGCCAATGTTTTGGATTATATTCTTTACGAAAGCAAAAAAAAGTTTGTAACTGCAAAAGAAGAAATTGATTTTGCATTGAATTTGATCGAAATCAATAAAATCAAAATCAGTCCGCTTTTTGAGCTGAAAGTCAAAACTAATATTAATCAAGAAGACAAATTGTACGATCAGCCTTTACTGGCACCTTTAATTTCTATTGATTTAATTGAAAATGCTTTTAAACATGCAGATTTACAAAGTGCAGATGCCTTTATTTCGGTAGTTTTTGA
>NZ_DHEI01000131.1:19481-19793 GCF_002399805.1 Flavobacterium sp. UBA4854 | reverse complement strand
CACCGTCTTCGCATTATTTATAAGAATAATTTCAAACTCGATAGGTTTATAGAAAACGATGTTTATATTGCCCATCTAAAAATTGATTTGCTTGAATACAAAACTGAAATGCTTGCTTCTGGACGATGAGCTTCCAGGGTTAACTTACCTAAAAATGCTTTGCGAACAGATTCCTGAATTGGAAATCGTAAAAACATGTAATGATCCCGAGAAATTGCTGTCTGATTTTTCGAACCTTGATTTTGATTTGCTGATTTCGGATATTGAAATGCCCGGAATTGACGGATTGCACTTGGCCGAAAAATTGCAGGA
>NZ_DHEI01000131.1:12294-19277 GCF_002399805.1 Flavobacterium sp. UBA4854 | reverse complement strand
TTGGAGCGTTTGCAAAAGGCAATTGCAAAAGCGTTGGAGCGTTTTGAAAAATCAAATTCGGATAAAAAATTCATTCAGCTGAATACTGATAAAGGAAAAACGTTGCTCTATTTTAATAAAATCCAATATGTAAAAACTGCCGCGAGCGATAGTCGAGACAAAACGGTTTTACTTACTGATGGAAGTTTTTTGAATTTGAAAAATGTAAAATTCGATACGCTTTTAAACGAATTGCCTGATGCTGATTTCTGCCGAATCAATAAAAAAGAAATCGTGGCGGTAAAAGCAATAAAGTTCTTTAATCATAACGAAATTGTACTACATCATTTAGAAGAAAATAATAAGAACATCACGCTAATCTTAAGCGAAACTTATCGAGCTGACTTTTTAAAGAAAGTAAAACTCTAAAACTTATTACAATTTTTTCCCGACTTGTTACATGCGATCGAAATTAACAAGTGAATTGCTTTTTCACTAAATTCACAGTACGGATATTTGCGTTAATTAAATCTAAAGAACGAGTTTATGAATAATATAAAGAACTCTGTATTTTATGTAACAGTTATTGGCGGTTTTACCGCACTAATATATTGGGTAATTTCAAAAGGTGCCTCATTAGAAGTAGGACGTAATATTGTAAAGAAAAGTGTTGAAAGCAATCATTGGAAAGACTTTCTTCATTCGATGATCGAAAACTTGCAGCATCCTTTAGCCATTTTATTGGCACAGATCGTGACGATCATTTTAGTGGCGCGTTTGTTTGGATGGTTTTTTAGAAAAATCGGACAGCCATCGGTAATTGGCGAAATGATTGCCGGAATTGTTTTAGGACCTTCTTTGGTCGGAATGTATTTTCCAGAGTTTTCAGCAGCCTTATTTCCAAAAGAATCTTTAGGAAATTTACAGTTTTTAAGTCAGATTGGGCTAATTCTGTTCATGTTCGTTATCGGAATGGAATTGGATTTGAAAGTCTTGAAAAACAAAGCGCATGATGCCGTTGTAATCAGTCATGCAAGTATTGTAATTCCATTTGCTTTAGGTCTATCGCTTGCCTTTTTTATTTATGAAACGTATGCTCCATTGGGAGTTGAGTTTTCTTCTTTCGGATTATTTATGGGAATTGCCATGAGTATTACGGCATTTCCGGTTTTGGCTAGAATTGTTCAAGAACGCGGAATGCAGAAAACAAAATTAGGAACTATTGCCATTACCTGTGCCGCTGCAGATGACATTACGGCTTGGTGTATTTTGGCTGTTGTTATTGCCATTGTAAAAGCAGGTTCGCTTTCGAGTTCATTATACGTAATCGGAATGGCGATTTTGTATGTAATTATAATGCTAAAAATCGTTCGTCCATTCTTAAAAAGGGTAGGAGATTTAAATGCAACTCGAGAAAGTTTAAATAAACCCGTTGTTGCCATTTTCTTTATTACACTTTTAATTTCTGCTTATGCATCTGAGTTAATTGGAATTCATGCTTTGTTTGGAGCTTTTCTTGCTGGAGCAATTATGCCAGAAAACAACAAATTCAGAAACTTATTTATCGAAAAAGTTGAAGACGTTTCAATTATTGTTCTATTGCCACTGTTCTTTGTGTTTACAGGTTTGCGTACACAAATAGGATTGCTGAATGATCCTGAATTATGGAAGATTACAGGTTTAATTATTTTGGTTGCTGTAGTTGGTAAATTCTTCGGAAGTGCTTTGGCTGCCAAATTTATGGGACAAAACTGGAAAGACAGTTTGGCTATTGGTGCCTTGATGAACACAAGAGGTTTAATGGAATTGGTAGTTTTAAATATCGGTTATGATCTCGGAGTATTGTCAGCAGAAATTTTTACTATGATGGTAATTATGGCGTTGGTGACTACTTTTATGACAGGTCCAGCGTTAGATTTTATCGAGTTTATTTTTAAAGATAAAATAACAGCCGTTCAGCAGGAAATAGGAAGCAAAAGCAAATACAAGATTCTGCTTTCGTTTGCAACTCCAGAAAAAGGAAAGAAACTGCTTAAAATTGCGAATAGTTTGGTGAAAAAACAAGCTGATAATTCGATTGTAACGGCAATGCATTTGTCTTTAAGTACCGAAATACATTCTTTTGATGTGAAAGAGCATGAGAAAAAAATGCTGCTTCCGGTAATTGAAGAATCACACGCATTGAATCAGGATATGGTGAGTTTGCATAAAGTTTCTAGTGATATTGATTCTGATATTATCGATACAGCAAATCAGGGTGAATATGACTTATTGCTGGTTGGTTTGGGACAATCTATTTTTGATGGAACTTTGCTTGGTAAAATACTTGGATTTACAACCAGAATTGTAAATCCAGATCGTTTGATTGATAAGTTTACAGGAAAAGAAGGTTTGTTTGAAAACAATCCGTTTGATGAAAGAACGCGCCATATTATCTTAAAATCTAAAATGCCGGTTGGAATTTTTATTGATAAAGATCTAGAGGAAGTTAATCAGGTTTTGATGCCGATTTTTAGTAAAGAAGATGCTTTTTTAATTGAATATGCTAAAAAGCTAATTAATAACAACGGTTCTCAAATTACGGTTTTAGATGCTGGAGGAGAAGTGAAAAATACTAGAGAAATTCAGGAAACAATTCGTTCTATCGAGCAGATCGCACCCAATCATATTATGATTATGAATGACAGAACACTAAAGAAAGAATTTTTAGAAAGCCAAGATTTAATGATTATTAGTTTAGACAGCTGGAAAAAATTAATAGAATCTCAAAGTATCTGGTTGAATAACTCACCATCGGTTTTAATTCTTAAACCATAAAGTTTTTGAAGTTTCAAAAATTTAAAATCCCAAATTCCAATTTTACCTATTGGAGTTTGGGATTTTTTATAGGGCGCAGAACTTTGTCAAAGTTTAAAACTTTGACAAAGTTGTATGTCCAAAGATTGTAAGTTGAGATTTAGAAATTAAAGTCCCAAATCAAGAACATAAGAAATCTTAACCGCGATATTATCTTCAAATTTCATTAACTGATTTGGCCCGTATCTATAAAATCCGCCTAAACCAAAACCCTTAAAAATTCTGTTTAATTCGATTCCCGATTCAAAATAACCTTTATCGAGCGTTTTGTAAGTTGGACCAACATGTTGCTCTGGCTTTTCCATACTTCCCCAAGCCATTCTAGAAACTATAACAAGAGATGGTCGCACTTTTTTGAAAAGTGTAATTCGGTCAAAACCATGTTTAATTTGAAACATTAGATATTGGCTTGAGAAGAACTCATTAAAATACATAGTTTCAAAAGAGTTTCTTCCTGCAAAAGTGATACGCTGAATAACGGTTTCTTTAGTTAAGTTATTTGGAGCTGTATTGTACAAATGCGTAATTGGAACATCGCCCATTGCATAACCTGCCTGTAAAAGCAAACTTGTTTTTTGACGATTTAAGTACTGTTTTTCGTATTCTGCTTTAAAGTCTATTTTGCTAAAAGTAAAATCATTATCAAAAACATTTGGCAAAGATTGTGTGTATTGGAAAGTAAACCTCGGAAATTTTTTATCGCTTTCAGTTCTTCCTGTCGGAGTTTGCATGTAATTGCTAAAAGGCGCCCACAGAATAGAAAGCATTGCTGTGGTCATAACATAATTGGAATATAATTTTCCGTTAAGATTAAAAAGATAATCGAATTTTGGCTCGATATAATTTCGCGAAAGCTCCAAAATAGCCTCCGTTTTCGGAATAAATTTGGTTTGAACATTTCCTCTCCATCCCGTATATTCATAAAATGTGCTAATATTGATCGGACGAGGATCGTAAATTTTAAAAACACGTCTATCAACCGAAAAGACAGTACTTGCAATTTCTCGAACATCGTCGGCATAATAGCCATTAAACCAAGTATTGGTATGTTTGTCTAATAAAACACCACCTCCAACGCTGTATTTAAAAACACCATCTTTTGTTCCGTAAGCGGTATAGCCTTCAAGACGGAAATTTTTAGATAAACGGTCATTTGTAATACCGCCTATACCAAGACGAAAACCTTCGTAATTGTTATAGCTTATGATTTTTTTCAAATCCAAATCGACAGGACCAATCGGGTAGAAGCCGTTGATGATTTTTCGGCCAATTCCCAAACGTTTTTCGATTCGATTTCGAATAGAAAGACTATCTAATAGCAGATATGTTTTTTGGCTCTTTAAATCAAGATTTTCTTTTCTATAGGCTTCCCAGAAACTTTCTGGTTTTTTTGCCGCATCGTCTTTAATTTCGATATAAAGAGATGGGTTTTTTATCGGGTTGTTGGTGTTAACGCGAATATCAAAACTATTACTTTCAGAAAGCAGATAAGTAAAATCTGAAGCTACTTTTTTTCGCGATTCAAAATTCTCTTCAACGTCTCCATCAAATTGAATGGTTCCTCCAAGAATTCTGATGTCATCATCATTTTTTCCTTTTACGATTTTGAAAGTGGTATTGCTCTGAAACCATATTTTTTCTTTCGGAATATATTCAAATTCATGAATCCCACTGATATCCAAAACACCTTTAATTCGCATTACAGCTTTCGCAACAGCAAAATTTTCTTTATCGATATATAAGACTCCCTCTAATCCAGAAGCTCTGTGTCTTGACTTATTTTTAAAATAAATCATATACGTGTCACGGCCTTTAATACTAACAGTATCTAACAGTTTGTAATTGTAATTTGAAGGTGCATTTTTCGAAATAGGATTTTCATACTTAGTTTCGAACAATTCGTATTTAGAATCGTAAATCGAAATAGATTGAAGGTTGAAAGCTAAAACTTCATAAATAGGCTGTTTGAAACCAGCAATTTTGGTTCCTAAAACGGTTTCTTTTAATTTGTTATTTCCAAATTGATATTGAGAAACTTTCTCTGTTTGAAATAAATGCTGCTTGCTGACAATTTCTTTAAACTTATAATCAGACGAATCGATGTTGATGATTTTTTTATTTAAATCTTTATACGCCGCCGAAGTATCGATACGTCCGTCAATCGAATCGGGATTTGCGGTTACAATAAGTTTGTTGTAAGTTTTGTATTCAAAATTATCAAGCTTTTTCTGCGGATCATTGATCGACTTATTAGCAATAACTTTTTTTATTATAGCTAATGCAGGGTTTTCATTAGAAACCACAACTTCTTTTAAGTCATCTGTCTGCTGTAAAAGCGCTACAGAATAAAAAGTTTTAGTATTGATTAAAGCAATAGTTTTAGTCTGAAAACCTATATAAGAAACAGTAAGTGACGTGGCAGAACTGCTAATTTTAAAAATGAATTTACCATCAACATCTGTAATTGTGTTATTGTTTTCTGAAGTGGTAATGGTGGCAAACGGAAGAGGTTTGTTGTTTGAATCGGTTACGATTCCGTTTATTTGAATTTGCGCTTGAAGGGTAAGCGTAAAAAACAAAGTCAAAAAACAAAATAGCTTCATACAGAATGATATAGTTTCAAAAACGAAAAGAAATTAATTTTCGTATGCAAAAATAGCAATAAAAAAATCCGTCTGGTACAATAAACCAAACGGATTTTTTATTTTTATCTCAATCTCAGATTACACTTTCATGATTTCGGCTTCTTTTGCAGCCAATAACTCATCAATTTTTTTAATGTAAGAGTTTGTTAAGTTCTGAACTTCTTCTTCTGCAGATTTACAGATGTCTTCTGAAGTTCCTTCTTTTTCTAATTTTTTGATGTCAGTATTAGCATCTTTACGAGAATTACGAATACCGATTTTAGCATCTTCGGCTTCAGATTTTGCTTGTTTTGCCAAATCACGACGACGCTCTTCTGTTAATGGCGGTACACTAATAATTATCATGTCACCATTATTCATTGGGTTAAAACCAATGTTAGCAATCAAGATTGCTTTTTCAATTGCTTGCAGCATATTTTTTTCAAATGGCTGTAATGTAATTGTTCTAGCATCTGGAACACTAATTTTAGATACTTGAGAAAGCGGTGTTGCAGATCCGTAATAATCTACAAAAACACCTCCAAGCATAGCTGGAGAAGCTTTCCCTGCACGAATATTAAGAAATTCTTTCTCTAAGTGTGCAATAGTACCATTCATAGATTCCTCAGTACTTTCTAAAATAAAGTCTATTTCTTCAGTCATTTTTTCTTTAGTTTTCAGTTTTCATTCTCAGTTTTCAGTTAAAGTCTTGTGTGACTGTAAAGCTGTTACTGATGACTATATGTTTACTACAGTTCCAATGTTTTCGCCAGCGCAAATTTTCAATAAGTTTCCGATTTTGTTCATATCAAAAACAACGATTGGCAGTTTGTTTTCTTGGCTTAAAGTAAAGGCAGTTGTATCCATTACATTTAATCCTTTTTTGATTACATCATCAAATGAGATAAAATCAAATTTTACAGCCGAAGCATTTTTTTCTGGATCAGAATCGTAAACACCATCAACACGAGTTCCTTTAAGGATAACATCAGCGTTAATTTCGATACCTCTCAAAACAGCAGCAGTATCAGTTGTAAAATATGGATTTCCAGTTCCGGCACCAAAAATTACAATTCTACCTTTTTCAAGGTGGCGGTCAGCTCTTCTTTTAATGTATGGTTCTGCAATAGATTCCATTTTCAAAGCTGTCTGCAGACGTGTTTTCATTCCTTTATCTTCAAGAGCGCCTTGCAAAGCCATTCCGTTAATAACAGTTGCAAGCATTCCCATGTAATCTCCTTGCACTCTGTCCATTCCTGAGCTTGCTCCGGCAACGCCTCTAAAAATATTTCCTCCTCCAATAACAATAGCAATTTCTACTCCTTTGTCGTGAATCTGCTTGATTTCATCTGCATATTCGCCTAATCTTTTCGGGTCAATACCGTATTGTAAATCACCCATTAAGGCCTCGCCGCTAAGTTTAAGAAGAATTCTTTTATATTTCATGTGTGTGTTGCGTTAATTTGTGCAAATATAGACATATTCTGATTTTTAAAAATAATGTTTGCAAAAAATTAATTCTTG
>NZ_DHEI01000131.1:3898-12124 GCF_002399805.1 Flavobacterium sp. UBA4854 | reverse complement strand
TTCCTAAATTTTGTATTTTTATTGTATCCTAAAAAAAATAAAAAAATGAAAAGCATCGTAGCCAAAGCATTATTCAATAGTCATTCTTATGCTGAATACAGAAAAATAGTAACTGATTTGTTGAAGGAGGGAAAATCAACGGGCAATGAACAATCTGAAAGTCTTACCAATTATTCCAAATTGAATGAAGCTAGAATGAATAGGCTAGAAAAAACGATCTCTATTTCAGATGCTGTCGCAGAGAAACTTCAAAACTTAGATAATCACTATATCTGGCTTGTGCTTTCTGAAGGCTGGTGCGGAGATGCAGCGCAAATTCTTCCCGTCTTAAATAAAATGGCTCTTGCTTCTCATAAAAAAATCGATTTGAGAATTGCGTTTCGAGATGAAAATGATGATTTGATGAATCATTATCTGACCAATGGCGGAAGAGCGATTCCAAAAGTAATTGTTATTTGTAAAGAAGCTGGAATTGTACGCGCCGATTGGGGACCAAGACCAAAAGGAGCTGCCGAATTAATGGCGAAACACAAAAGAGAGGTTGGCGCTATCGACGAAAAAATAAAAACCGACTTACAGTTGTGGTATTTGGCAGATAAAGGAATTTCGGTTCAGGAAGAATTGGTCGAAATTATGGAAAACATTAAATATAATAGACTTTAGCAAGATAATGTGTTGATAAGCAGATGTTTTGGTTGATAAAATTATCTTAAAGTCTTTTTATCTTAAATAGAATTTCGTAACTTAGTGAAGCTAACCCACTTCTATTATAACTTTCAGATTTACTCTTTTTACTGGTGTTTATTTAATGTTCAACAATTAAAAGTGCACTATTATGAAAAAGTTATTCGAAAGGTTTTATGATTTCTTTTCTAAATTTTTATTCGGAGGGAAAAATGTGCCTCACTATTAAATCAAGATGAGTATGAGATAAAATTACTTTTCTTAAGAGCTTGGCACATTACTTTTTCAAACAATAGTAATGTGCTTTTTATTTTTAGCTATTTAAAGCTCTCTTCAAATAAGGTGATATCAATAGCATTTTTTACATCGTAATCGCCAATTTTAGTTCGGCGTAAAACAGTTAAATGCGAACCAGAATTCATTGCTTTCCCAAAATCGTAAGCAAGTGAACGAATGTAAGTTCCTTTAGAGCAAACTACTCTAAAATCTATTTCTGGCAATGCAATTCTTGTAATTTCAAATTCGTGAATAGTAGTTTTTCTGCTTTCAATTTCAATAGATTCTCCAGCGCGAGCATGTTCGTATAAACGAACACCGTCTTTTTTAATAGCAGAAAAAATAGGCGGTTTCTGGTCGATTTCGCCTAAAAATTGTTTTACCGTTTCATGAATTAAAGATTCATCAATATGATCGGTTGGGAAAGTTTGATCGATTTCAGTTTCTAAATCGTACGATGGAGTAGTGGCTCCAATATAAAAAGTTCCTGTATATTCTTTTGCCTGACCTTGAAGTTCTGAAATTCTTTTAGTGAATTTTCCTGTACAGATCAATAAAAGTCCTGTTGCTAATGGATCTAAAGTTCCTGCGTGGCCAATTTTGAACTTTTTAGGAAGTCCAACTTTATTAATTAAAAGGTATTTTAATTTATTGACAGCTTGAAATGAACTCCATTTTAAAGGTTTGTCAATCAATAAAACCTGACCTTCTAAATATTCTTCGGGTGTCATTATATAATAGTAAGCGGATGAATGAAAAAGTGAATCAATAATAAAATGATTCCGGCAATAATTCGGTAATAACCAAAAACTTTAAATCCGTTTTTAGTCAAAAATCCGATGAAAGTTTTTATTGCTAAAAGTGCCACAGCAAAAGCAACAATGTTTCCAATAACCAACATGTTTACTTGATCGTGAGATAACTCAAAACCAGCTTTGTAATAATCGTAGCATTTTTTTGCAGTTGCACCCAACATAGTTGGAACGGCTAAGAAAAATGAAAATTCTGCAGCTGTAGTTCTTGATAATTTTTGAGACATTCCCCCAACGATACTTGCTCCACTTCGAGAAACTCCAGGAATCATAGCAATACATTGAAACAATCCAATCTTAAAAGCTTGCAAATAACTGATTTCTTGTGAAGTTTCAGCTGTATTCGGAGTATTAAACCATTCGTCTACTTTCAATAAAATAATTCCACCAATTAAAAGAGAAACCGCAACAGTTACAGGGTTTTCTAATAAGCCATCAATAAAATCGCTTAATAATAATCCTAAAACAACTGCAGGAATAAAAGCAACTAAAAGTTTGAAATAGAAGTCAAAAGTTTGAAAGAAACGTTTGAAGTATAAAATAACAACCGAAAGTATTGCACCAAGTTGAATTACAATGGTAAAAAGTTTAGTGAAATCGTCGTGTGCGATTCCGAAAAACGAAGAGGCAATAATCATATGACCCGTTGAAGAAACAGGCAAAAATTCTGTAATTCCTTCAATAATGGCAAGAACAATAGCTTGTAATGTGTTCATTTAGAGTTTTAGATTTCAGATTTTAGATCTTAGATTGATTACTTCGCTTTGCTCAGTGTCTAAAATCTATAAACCTTTTATTATTTTGATTTTTTGAATATAGAATAAATCGTGATTCCAAAACCGATTAAAACAGTTGTTGGCGCTAAACGAATACGTCTAAAATTGAAAATGTCTTCGTTAAAAACATTTGGATCTTTACTTCCTCCGCCAGACATTAAAATAAATCCTAGCGCAATTACAACAATACCAATCAATAAAATTTTATAATTGATGCTGTCAAAAAGGAATTCCTGTTTTTGAACTTGTTGTTCTTCTTTATTATTGTTGTTTTTCATCTTTATATGTTTGTCAGCCTGAGCGAAGTCGAAGGCATTTTTTTTAAAATCTGTAATCTGCAATCTAAAATTAGTAAAGATCGTCGGTTCTTAAATTCAAGAAACGTTGTGTTGCAAAATGCGTACTTACCCAAGTAATTAAAACTCCTAAACCAAAAACGGCAACTAAAACTAAACCAGTTAAAGCTTTGTCTTCTAGAATTCCTAAACCAGGGAAATTAGTGTCTACATAAAGTAAAAGAGCGATTAAAGCAATAATAGCCAAACCTGCCCCTAGCATTCCAAGTTTTACGCTTCGCATTACAAACGGTTTACGAATAAACGCTTTTGTAGCACCAACCATCTGCATAGTTTTGATAATAAAACGATTTGAATGAATGGATAAACGAAGCGAACTATTGATTAATAAAACAGCAATTACAGTCAAGAAACCACTTATAATCAAAATCCACATACTTACTTTTCTGATGTTGTCATTTACAAGATTTACCAATTGTTTGTCGTAAACAATATCTGAAATCATAGCATTTTTACGGAAACGGCTTTCGATTTTTACGATACTGTCTCTCTCTACATAATCTGCTTTTAAGTGAATGTCGTATGAATTCAATAAAGGATTTTCTCCCAAAAAGGTTAAGAAATCTTCTCCGATAATATCTGTATGTTCTTTTGCAGCTCTCTCTTTGGTTACATAAACAAAAGATCTGGCAAAAGGAGCTCTTTTAAGTTCGGTGTTAAATGCTTTAATAACACTGTCGTTTGCTTCATTTTTAAAGAAAACTGTCATGGCGATTTTTTCTTTAAAATCGTCAGCCAACTGTTTAGAATTGATAATGAATAATCCTAGTACTCCCAAAAGGAATAAAACTAAGAATACACTTAATACTACCGAAAAATAAGAGGAAATTAACCTGCGCTTTTGAAATTTATCAAAGTTAGAACTCATAGTCTGCTTAAATTATGTGGTAAAAATAATAAAGAATTTCTTTATTTAAAGTTAATAACGAACTTTTATCCCATAAATGTACGATTCGTTCCCGAATAAAAAGTTGAATTAACCGCAAAGTACGTAAAGATTTCTTTATGCTCGAATGTTAATAACGCAAAGTTCGCAGAGCTTTTGACTATTGAAGCTTTGCGAACTTTAGAAAATATTGGAGGAAAGAAAACCTAGTTTCTTAACACCTTTGAAAATTAATTGAAAAAACGAAGTGTCACAAAAAAGTTACGGCCTTCTTCTGGATATCCTTCAACAAGACTATAATTTCGATCGAAAATATTATTCAAACCAGCATCAAGACTGAAGTTTTTAGATATTTTGCCAGAAACATATAAATTCAGAAGCGTATAATCTGGAACTCTTGCGCCATAACTTGTACTGAAACGAGGCGAATTAAATTCGGTATTGGCAATTAATCGAAGAATTTTGATTGGACTATATTCTAAAGTTCCCATTACTTTTGTGTTTGGAACATCTGTAAAATGAATATTTGGATTGGTGATGTTTTTTCTTTCGATGTAAGTATAATTCAAATTTAATGAGAGGTTTTCTAAAATTGCATAATTCAGTTGCGCTTCTATCCCTTTATAATCAGCTTCACCAAAATTCTGCATTTGCGATTTTCCTGGCTCAACATTGCTTACGTTTAAGATTGCATCTGAAAGTGAACTGTAGAAAAGCGCTGTTTGAAAAGTGATTTTCTCGAAAAGATTTGCGGTATAGTTCAATTCATAATTAATTGCTTTTTCAGGTTTTAAATCTGGATTCGGAATTGCTGTTCCCATTCTATAAGAATATCGGTCTTTTATAGTTGCAAATCTGGTTTTCTGAGAAATGGTTGCCCCTAGTTTTTGCTGATTATTTAGCTGATAGAAAAATCCAACTTGGGCATTAAAAGCATCACTTGCTCCAGCATCTGGAAAATCTGAAATTGTTTTTGCTGTGCTGTTGTAATCCTCCGCTTCCAAGTTTTTTCGAATGTTGTAACTAACGCCAGGAATTACAGTAAATTTTGAATTGACTTTGTAAACATCTTCAATTCCAATTAAAACCGTATTGTCTATAAAATGGCGAACTGGTTCACCAAGATTGTTCTCGCGATGCACATCTTCTTTAAATTGAAAGGCAAATTTTAAATCGTTTTTCGGAATTATTTTAGTGTTGTATTCCAGATTTCCTCCAAAGGTATAATCGTTGTAAATGCTTTCAAAAGCATACGGTTTTGTTTGTGTCGAATAAGAAGAATCGTCGTAACTATCAAGTGTGTTTTTAAATCGGTCAAAATACAATCTGGTTTTGAAACTGTTTTTATCATCAAAAGCAGAATTAGAAATAAAATAAAAACTTTCTTTATCCCAGTTTGGCCATTGCCAATAGCGAGGTTTTAGCAAAAGCGAATTTTGTGTGTCGTATCCCGTATAAACAGGATTTCCTTTTTCGCCCTGCTGATTGATGTAACCAATTGCATATTCGCTTTTTTCAGTTGGAGTCCATCCAACTTTAAAACTGATTTTTTGGTCTGTTCGATACGAATTGTCTCTTTGTCCGCCATTCTCATTTGCTGTCGGAACAAAATTAGAAGACATTCTAAAAGAATCACGGTCTAAATAAGAAAACCCGCCTTGAAAATAGAATTTACCTATTTTCGAACCGATATTTACATTTCCTCGATATCCGTTTTCATTAATCATTCCTAAAGCGGCATCATATTCTAATTTTTTAGAAGGTTTTCTAGAAACAAGATTGATCGCGCCTCCAAGCGAATTTGGTCCGTAAAGTACAGACGAAAATCCTTTAGAAACATCTACTGCTGCTAAATCAAAAGTGGTAAATCTAGCCAAATCTACATAACCGTCATACGGGACATAAACGGGAATTCCGTCCATATAAACCGGAACCTGTCTTAAGTCGAAACCGCGAACAGAAACCATCGATTCGTTTCTTGGGCCAGAAGCAGTTAAACTTATTCCAGGTAATAGGTTCAAAGCTTTCGAAACCTCCATTTTATTTTGTGATTCCATTGTTTTTGAAGTCACTCGGTTCAAAGTGTCTTTGTTTTGTTGATTGGTAATAATGACTTCTCCAAGATTAAAGACATTTGAAATCTTGAGGGAATCTGTGGTTTTCGAATTGTTTTGTTGTGCAAATCCGATGAGTGGAAAAAGCAGAAAGGATAATAATTTTGGTTTCATATAAAAATAGTTTTTCAGTATGTTTTAAAATGAATACTGCTTGTTGAAAAAATGGGTTTGGTTAATCGTTTTTTTTAGAATAGGGTTGATTTTAAAATTTTAAATTTTGAGTTTCTTTTTTGGCAAATTCTTTAATACGGTTTTCAACGTCATAAAAAACTTCGATGGCTCTTTCTCCTGCTTCAGTTAATCTTGCGCCGCCGCCGCCTTTTCCGCCAAGAAGTTTTTCTACCAATGGAGATTCTGCCCGCTGATTCATTTCTTCAACCAATTGCCAAGCTTGCCTATATGCCATTTTCATTTCTTTCGCGGCATTTGTAATTGATCCTGTTTTTCGGATATTTTCTAAAAGCCAGATTTTACCAATTCCTAAAAACGCACCTTCAGTTTCTTCGATCCAAACACGAACTTCAACAGAATATTTTTTATCCTTATTCATTTTTATTCCCTTAATGACTTTTGTAAAAATAATGATTAGTTAATAAAAATATTCTCTCCTTCTTTTAAGAAATTGATTTGTAAAATAAGTATTATACGTATTTTTGATGTAAATATAAGTATTTTTACGTAATTAAAAATAAGTAATTTGTTATTTTATTTGTTTGTCAGTGAAATAGCTTTGCTACAATCCGCAATAAATGTAAATTTGCGGCTTAATTAATTTAGTGAAAAGCTTAGAACCTTAGTAACTTAGAATCTTAGTCGCTTAGAAATGAAGTACAATCCAAACGAAATTGAAGCCAAATGGCAAAAATATTGGGCAGAAAATCAAACTTTTGCAGCAAAAAATAACTCCGAAAAACCGAAACATTATGTTCTCGACATGTTTCCTTATCCATCTGGAGCAGGATTACACGTAGGACATCCGCTGGGTTATATTGCTTCAGATGTGTATTCTCGTTTTAAAAGACATCAAGGTTTCAATGTTTTGCATCCAATGGGATACGATAGTTTCGGATTACCGGCAGAACAATATGCAATTCAAACAGGTCAGCGTCCAGAAGATACAACTCGTGTAAATATTGATGGAGGTGTTGATAAAGAAGGAAAACAAATCGCTGGTTATAGAAAACAATTAGATAAGATCGGATTTTCATTTGACTGGGGTCGTGAAGTGCGTACATCAAATCCAGATTATTACAAACATACACAATGGATTTTTATCCAATTGTTCAACTCTTGGTATTGCAAAAAACAAGGTCAAGCTTTTGATATTTCTGAGTTGGTAACTGTTTTTGAAGAAAGCGGAAATGCATTAGTCGAAGCAGTTTGCGATGACAATGTTGCGATTTTTACTGCTGACGAATGGAATTCTTATTCTGAAGATCAAAAAGAAAAAATTCTTTTACAATATAGATTAACATATTTGGCAGAAACTGAAGTAAACTGGTGTCCAGGCTTAGGAACTGTTTTGGCAAATGATGAAATTGTAAACGGAGTTTCAGAACGTGGAGGCTTTCCTGTTATAAGAAAAAAAATGACACAATGGAGTATGCGAATTTCTGCTTATGCCGAACGCTTGCTTGAAGGTCTAAATAATATTGACTGGAGTGAGTCAATCAAAGAATCTCAAAGAAACTGGATCGGGAAATCGGTTGGTGCTTTGGTAACTTTTAATGTGAAAAATCATGACGAAGTAATCGAGGTTTTTACTACTCGTCCTGATACTATTTTTGGGGTTACTTTTATGACTTTGGCGCCAGAACATGATTTGGTTGCTAAAATTACAACTCCAGAACAAAAAGAAGCTGTTGAAGCGTATATCGAAAAAACAGCAAAACGTTCAGAGCGTGAACGTATGGCCGATGTAAAAACTATTTCTGGTGCATTTACTGGAGCTTATGCCGAACATCCATTTACAAAAGAACCAATTCCGGTTTGGATTGGTGATTACGTTTTGGCAGGTTACGGAACTGGTGCTGTAATGGCGGTTCCTTGCGGAGACGAAAGAGATTACGCTTTTGCTAATTTCTTTAAAGGTCAGAATGGAATGCAGGAAATTAAAAACATTTTCGCAAATGTTGATATTTCTGAAGCAGCTTATGGATCTAAAGACAATGTTGAAATCGCAAATTCTGATTTCTTAAACGGATTGAATTATAAAGAGGCAACTCAAAAAGCAATCGCTGAATTAGAAAAATTAGGACAAGGAAAAGGAAAAACAAATTACCGTTTGCGTGATGCTGTTTTCTCTCGTCAGCGTTATTG
>NZ_DHEI01000131.1:1820-3808 GCF_002399805.1 Flavobacterium sp. UBA4854 | reverse complement strand
TTCTCTCGTCAGCGTTATTGGGGTGAGCCATTCCCGGTTTATTATGTGAATGGATTACCAAAAATGATCGATACACAGCATTTGCCAATTATTTTACCAGAAGTAGAGAAATATTTACCAACTGAAGATGGTTTGCCGCCATTAGGAAACGCTGCAGTTTGGGCTTGGGATACAAAACAAAATAAAGTTGTCAATACAGATTTAGTTGACAATGTTTCGATTTTTCCTTTAGAATTAAATACAATGCCAGGTTGGGCAGGAAGTTCATGGTATTGGATGCGTTATATGGATGCACACAATGAAAATGAATTTGCAAGCAAAGAAGCTTTGGCTTACTGGGAAAATGTAGATTTATACATTGGTGGAAGCGAACACGCAACTGGTCACTTATTGTATTCTCGTTTTTGGAACAAATTCTTAAAAGATAAAGGTTTGGCTCCAACAGAAGAGCCATTCAAAAAACTGATCAATCAGGGAATGATTTTAGGAACGACGGCTTATGTTTACAGATTAGAAGGAACAAATACTTTTGTATCTAAAAATAAAATTGAAGGTCAAAATGTACAGCCAATTCGCGTTGATGTTCATTTCGTGAATTCTTCAGATGAATTAAATATCGAAAAGTTCAAAGCTTGGAGGGAAGATTTCAATACAGCAGAATTTATTTTTGATGAAAACGGAAAATACATTGTAGGACGTGAGGTTGAAAAAATGTCGAAATCATACTATAATGTTGTAACTCCAGATGATATTTGCGCTGAATATGGAGCAGATACATTGCGTTTGTACGAAATGTTCTTAGGTCCTTTAGAGCAAGCAAAACCTTGGAATACTGCTGGAATTTCTGGAGTATTTGGTTTCTTGAAAAAATTATGGAGATTGTATTTTGATGATAATGGCTTGATCGTAAACAACGACGAACCAACAAAAGACAACTTAAAATCATTGCATAAAACGATTAAAAAGGTTGCAGACGATATTGAGAATTTCTCTTTCAATACTTCGGTTTCTCAGTTTATGATTTGTGTAAACGAATTGTCTTCTCAAAACTGTCATTCAAGAGCGATTTTAGAACCGTTGGGAATTTTGGTTTCGCCTTATGCACCGCATATCGCAGAAGAATTATGGTCTCAGTTAGGGCATACAACGTCAATTTCGGATGTTGCTTTTCCAGTTTTTGAAGAAAAACATTTAGTTGAAACTAATAAAGAATATCCAGTTTCTTTCAATGGAAAAATGCGTTTCACAATCGAATTGCCTTTAGATTTAACTAAAGAACAAATCGAAGAAATCGTGATGAAAGACGAAAGAACACAAAAACACTTAGACGGCAGAACGCCAAATAAAGTGATTATTGTTCCTGGAAAAATCATCAATTTGGTAGGATAACCAAATTAATTTTCAATATAAAAATTCCAAATTCCAATTTTACGATTGGGGTTTGGGATTTTTTTTTGTGTTTAATTTTTTGCCATGAATTACACGAATTTTCTCAAATTTTTATTTTTAAAAACATAGCTTGTGTGGTCTTCGACTTCGCTCAGACTGACAATAACGTACAGTTTGTCATTTCGCTATCGCTCTAGTTTCCTTCATCGAAAAGATAAACTATGTGTTTTTCGAAATAAAAATTTGAGAAAATTCGTGTAATTCGTGGCGGAAAACTTTGCGACTTAGCGTCTTTGCGAGCAAAAAAAACTAGCGTTCTTTGCGTAAATCTTTGCGTTCCTTGCGGTTAAAAAACCCGCATAAACATTGTATTTTGGATTTTTTTAATTAAAAATTTAAAAACTTTTGTAACATTTTAATAGCTACCGTATCAAAAGCATGGATCCGATTTAATTAACAACTTAAAACTATTAAAAATGAAAAAGTATATCATCTTAATTATTGCATTTTTATTCTCGGCATTATGTTTAAATGTTTTCGGCCAAACCAAACAATTTCCGTTTGAAGTTTTAAAAACGGGAAGCGGAGATCAATCTATT
>NZ_DHEI01000131.1:0-1526 GCF_002399805.1 Flavobacterium sp. UBA4854 | reverse complement strand
TTAATCGGACATAGTATGGGTGGCGCTTTAGCACTTGCACTTGCTGCCGATTACCCAGATTTGATTAGCAAAATTGTGGTTGTAGATGCTGTTCCTTGTCTAGCCGCGATAAACGATCCAGCTTTCAAATCAAAAATGAATAACGATTGTTCTGCGACTGTAAACCAAATGACAGGAATGACCAATGATCAGTTTTATGATATGCAAAAAAAGACAATGCCAAGCCTTTTAGCTGATACGACTAAGCTTGATATGGTGGTGGATTGGAGTGTGAAATCAGATCGAACAACTTTTGGTCAAATGTATTGTGACTTTTTCAATATTGATTTAAGAGAAAGAATAGCACAGATTAAATGTCCAGCATTAATTTTGTTAGAATCTTATTTTATAAATTTAAAACCAGCAATTGAAGGTCAGTATCGAAATTTAAAAACGGCTAATTTTCAATATGCCACAACGGGTCTTCATTTTATTATGTACGATGACACGGCTTGGTATTTAGGGCAGTTAAGTACTTTTTTAAAACAGTAAGAATGGAATTTGAACAAATCTACAATACGTATTGGGATCGAATTTTTAGACTATGCATGGGTTTCGTAAACGATTACGATGCCGCCCAAGATTTGACTCAGGAGACGTTTATAATTGTTTGGCAAAAACTGGAAACTTTTAGAAATGAATCAACAATCGGGACTTGGATTTTTAGAATTGCTTCTAATAATTGCCTGAGACAAATAGAGAAGCAAAAGCGTTTCCCGAAATCCGAACTTCCGATTCATCTTTCAGAAGAGAAACAACATTCAATCGAGCCACAGATTCAATTTTTGTATAAATGTATCGCCGAGCTTCCAGAAACCGATCGTATCATCATTTCGTTAGAATTGGAAGATATCAAACAAACGGAAATTGCTAAAATCGTCGGACTTTCTGAAGCCAATGTTAGAGTGAAAATTCACAGAATAAAAGAAAAACTGACTCAAAAATTTAAAGAAAATGAACAACGATAGCAATATAGATTTTAAAGATTTATGGAAAAAACAATCCATAAGCCAGCCAGATATGAGCGATTTGCTCACGAGATTAAGCAAGTTTAAAAAAACGGCTTTGCGCTGTTTATGGATGACTAACATCATGCTTTTGGCAACATGTGCGATTATAATTTTTATCTGGATATTTTTTCAGCCTCAGTTCATCTCTACTAAAATAGGAATTGTGCTTACTATTCTCGCGATGGTCGTTTACGTATTTGTCTATAATAAATTATTGAGCGATTATAAAAACATTGATTCTACTCAAACCAATCAGGAATATCTTCAAAAACTGATTTCGATAAAAAAGAAACAACAGTTTTTGCAAACCAAAATGATGAGTTTTTACTTTATTGTACTTACACTCGGCCTTTGTTTGTATCTGTATGAATATGCGAGCAAAATGAATTTTATAGGAGCAAGCCTCATGTACGGATTTACATTGTTTTGGATGCTTTTTAATTGGTTTTACCTTCGTCCGAAACAAGTCAAAAAACA
>NZ_DHEI01000012.1:28134-32871 GCF_002399805.1 Flavobacterium sp. UBA4854 | reverse complement strand
TCATGGTTCAATAAAAATGAATTGTTTTCTAAATCGCTTTCAAAGAAATTAAAGTTTATTGAAGAAAACAGAATTCAAGGAAACCAATTTTATTACACTTCTAAACCTTATATAGAAGTTATAAATGAAGTGAAGTACAAAGAGTTTAAATGGACAGAGAAAAATCTTCGTCTTTTGGCTCTTTTTCGCTATTGGAACCAAATGGAATACTTCTTTCCATATAAATATAAAATGGACCAAAATTGGGATTCTGTTTTATTAGAAATGATGCCTAGATTTAGTAATCCAGAATCAGAAAAAGATTTTGCATTAGCAATGCGTGAAATTTCAATAAAACTTAACGATACGCACGCTTCGACTCAAATGAGACAGATGTATGATTATTTTGGAGATAAATTTATTACTGCTGATGTTGTTTTTATTGATGATAAAGCAGTTGTTGTAGCTTTAAAAAACGATTCGCTGGCTAAAATTGATGATTTCAAAATAGGGGACGTGGTTACAAAAGTTGATGGAAAAACGGTAGGAGATTTAATTAAAGAAAATTTGAAATACGCTGAAGGTTCTAACATGCCAGCAATTTTAAAAAATATATATTGGACTGTTTTCAACGGAAAAACAGAATCAATTGAAATTGAATTTATTCGTGACAATATTACTTCTGTTAAAAAAATTAAACGTTACACTTATTCAAAATTAAAAATCATAAATGCGAGAGATGAAGTAAAATGGAAATTTTTAGAAGATTCTATTGGATATATTGATGTCGAGTCTATAAAAGCAGATGAACTTTCTAATGTTATGGAGCAATTTAAAAATACGAAAGCCATTGTTTTTGATGCTAGGAAATATCCTAAAGAACCTAATATTGAGGAAGATATCGCGCAATATTTGTATCCAGAAGAAAAAGCTTATGCAAAGTTTATTGATGTAGATTTATCATATCCAGGACGATATGTTTGGAGAGAAGATCAAAAAACAGGAAAAACAAATGCGGATTATTATAAAGGCAAAGTGATTATTTTACAAAATGAAAGAACACAAAGCCATGGCGAGCATCTTGTAATGTGTTTGCAGGCAGCTCCAAATGCCACAATTATTGGCAGTCAGACTTCAGGTGCAGATGGTGGAACATGCAGATTTGAGATTATAAAAGGTTATTCAACCATATTTACAGGTTTTGGAGTTTTTTATCCAAATAAAAAAGAAACGCAACGAATCGGAATCGTTCCAGACATCGAAGTTAAACCAACAATTTTAGGTATTCAGCAAGGCAAGGATGAAGTTCTTGAAAGAGCAATTCTTTTTGCTAAAAGTGGCAAGTAATTAAAAATAATAATAAAAGTATCATGAAAAAAATCATCGTTTTTTGTCTAATCTTATTGGGAGCTGTTAGTTATTCTCAAAAATTAGATTGCACTAGATTTAAGAATGGAAAGTTTGCGGCTCCAGCTTTTCCAGATGAATATGCTATTCGAAAAGATTCTATTGAAGAGTGTTATTTTGATAGTAAATTGCAAACCGTTTGGAGTGTCAAATGGCTTAGTGATTGTAAATTTGAAAGGGTTTGTATAAAAAACTTAGGAGCCGAGAATGTTAAAATTGGAGATAAAAGTGTAGCAGAAATAATTTATACAGACGAGGAATGTGTTACTTATAACATAGTATATTTTAATGAAGAAAACCCGAATGGAATAGATTTTCAAAGAGGAGTATGTCTGCAAAAAGATTAACTTTTTTGAAGGTGTTTTTTACATCTTCAAATAAAATTCTTTAGTCAGTTCAATATATTCTGGAGTATAAACATGACGATCAATTTCGATAACAAGTTCATCAATTTCGATTTCAGGAACTTCATTTCGACTAAAAGCTAATAAACTGCGCTTAATTTCCGATTTAGGAGTTCCCTTAACTCTTGTGATTTTTATTGGATAAAGTTCTGATTCTTTTGCAAGAGCAATAAATTTTTCTTCTTCTTTAAAAGGAATAATTATAGCTAGAATTCCATTTTCTGAGAGCAACAAATCGGCAGCTTCAACAATTTCTTCAAAGGGCATTGCATCTTGAAAACGAGCCAAATCGCGTTGTTCGTTTTCGGTTTTATAATCCTCAGCATAAAAAGGCGGATTTGAAACAATCAAATCATATTCGTCTTCTGGTTCTTCAATAAACTCGTCTAAACCAGCATGAAAACAAAATAAGCGATCACCCCAAGGAGAAGCTTCAAAGTTTTCTACTGCTTGTTCATACGCATCTTCATCGATTTCAAGTGCATCAATTTGTTCTGCATGGCTTCTTTGTGCCAGCATCAAAGCAATAATTCCTGTTCCAGCACCAATATCTAAAACACTAAATGGGTTGTGATGAATTGGAGCCCAAGCACCCAATAAAACACCATCGGTACCCACTTTCATAGCTGTTTTTTCTTGTTTAATAGAAAATTGTTTAAAGCTAAATGTAGACATTTCTAAAAATTAAAAACTGTTAAAGACAATGACCGAAAACTGCCACTGGGACTGAGCACTTTTACAAGTACATTTCAATAAGACCTTCAGGAAGATCCATAATTACTTTTTTATTCTCACGATCGATTTTTACAAGAAAATTATCAATCATTGGAACTAAGATTTCAACTTCGCCATTTAAAACTTCGAAAAGAGGTTGAGCAGTTGAATCATTAATAGAAGTTATTTTTCCGAAAACGCCTAAACGTTTGTCTTCGATTTCGAAACCAATAACTTCATGGAAGTAGAATTTGTTGCCAGTAAGTTTTGGCAACATAGTTAAAGGAAGATAGATAGCATTTCCAACTAAGGCATCTGCATCTTCTTCGGTGTTTACATCTTCAAAACGGACTCTTAAAAAGTCGTTTTTGTGTAAAGAACTTTTTTCAATAAAAAAAGGAACCAAGTGTTTGTTGTGTTCAACAAACACTGATTCCAGATTTTCGTATAACTCAGGTT
This sequence comes from Flavobacterium sp. UBA4854, assembly GCF_002399805.1. Lineage (NCBI taxonomy): Bacteria > Pseudomonadati > Bacteroidota > Flavobacteriia > Flavobacteriales > Flavobacteriaceae > Flavobacterium > Flavobacterium sp. UBA4854. Next base: position 29,908 of record NZ_DHEI01000012.1, on the reverse strand, counting down.
CGTCTGTGTCTAAATAGATCAGAACTTCACCCTTGAAACTAAATTTTTTAGCGATTTTACCTAAATAAAAACAGTCTTCTTTACGCATTATCGCTAAGTAAAATTATGCTTCAGTTGTTTCGTTATTCTCTTCAGCAGCAGGAGCTTCTTCAGTAGCTTCAGCAACTTCTTCAGTAGCTTGTGCAGCGGCAGCAGCTTCAGCTTGTGCAGCAGCAGCATCAGCAACACGTTTAGCGTTAACTTCTTTCTCTGCTTTTAATGCTGTAGCTTTAGCATCAGCTTTAGCTTTAGATAAACCATCTTTTTTAGCATCAACTTTACCAGCTTTTGCTTCTAACCAAGCAGTTAATTTAGCATCTGCTTGCTCTTGAGTTAAAGCACCTTTACGAACTCCTCCATCAAGGTGGTGTTTCAATAAAGCACCTTTGTAAGAAAGGATAGCTCTTGCAGTATCAGTTGGTTGAGCACCATTGTGTAACCATTTAACTGCGCTGTCAAGGTTTAACTCAACAGTTGCTGGGTTAGTGTTTGGATTGTAAGTACCGATTTTCTCTAAGTATTTACCATCTCTTTTTGAGCGTGCATCTGCAGCTACTACCCAGTAAAAAGGTTTTCCTTTTTTACCGTGTCTTTGTAATCTAATTTTTACTGACATAATCTAATTGATTAAATTTTGAGGTACTCGACCTCTGTTAATTAAGGGCGCAAAGATATAATTTTTTTATGAAAAACACGTTTTTAAAAAAGATTAAATATATTTGAGTTGTTTTTTTAGCATTTTTTTGACTTTTTAATGTAAGTATTTTGATCTTAATGCAATACTTTTGCAACAAATTCATTTTAAACATGAAAAAAATCTTTTACTTTTTATCAATTTTACTTCTACTTATATCTTGTACAGAAGATGTAAGATTCAATAACCCGGCTTTTCAAACCTTAAAAGATAACAACTTTTGGAGAGCTCAAGTCTATAAAGCAGGAATGGAATCGGATGGAACTTTTGTAATTGAAGGTTCTTTAGGTTACGAACAAATACGCTTCCAGCTTCCTGAACCAACTGAGAAGACATATGTTTTAAGTGCTGATGCTGCTGCAAAAGCAACTTATGAAAACACTTATAAAGGACAAGAAGCAGAATTTACTACAAGCATAGGCAAAGGAAACGGGCAAATTGTTGTGACAGAATATAATACAGTTGAGAATACCATTTCGGGAACCTTTAAATTTACAGCAGTTAATGCCGATTCTGGTGCCGAAAAACAAACAATGTATTTTTCGGAAGGAGTTTTTTATAAAATTCCAATAACACAAGGGGGAAACTTTGTTCCTGTCGACAATTTAAATTAAAAAGAGGGATTAACTTTCGTTAATCCCTCTTTTTAATGTTTCAAGTTTCAGATTGTTTGAATGTGCAGCCTGAAACAAGAATAAACTATTATATGTTAGCAGCTAACCAGTCACCAACTTCTTTAGTACCGTATGCTTTTCCGCCATTAGCTAAATCTTCTGTAACTACTCCAGCTTCTAAAGCTTTGTTTACAGCATCTCTCATTGCTTTTCCTTCTTCCATTAATCCGAAGTTTTCGAACATCATAGCAGCAGACAAAACAGTAGCCATTGGGTTAGCGATGTTTAATCCTGTAGCTTGCGGATAAGAACCGTGAATAGGTTCAAATAAAGATACTTCAGCTCCCATAGACGCAGAAGGCATTAATCCCATTGAGCCAGAAATTACAGAAGCTTCGTCAGTTAAGATATCTCCAAATAAGTTTTC
>NZ_DHEI01000012.1:26429-27961 GCF_002399805.1 Flavobacterium sp. UBA4854 | reverse complement strand
TCAACAAATTCGTAGCTAACTTCAACCTCTGGATAATCTTTTTCCATTGCCTGAACTGTTTCTCTCCACAAACGTGAAGTTTCCAAAACGTTTGCTTTATCAACGCAACATAATTTTTTAGAACGTGTCATGGCTAATTCAAAACCTTTTTTAGCTAAACGCTGTACTTCGGCTCTTGTATAAACACAGTTGTCGTAAGCAGTATCTCCGTTATCTTTTCTTCCTTTTTCACCAAAGTAAATTCCGCCAGTCAATTCTCTTAAGAAAACTAAATCAGTTCCTTCGATTCTTTCTCTTTTTAAAGGAGATTTATCTAATAAAGAAGGGAATGTAAAAGTTGGTCTTACGTTTGCAAACAAACCTAATGCTTTACGCATTTTTAACAAACCTTGTTCTGGACGAACTGGCGCAGAAGGATCGTTATCATATTTTGGGTGTCCGATTGCTCCAAAAAGAACGGCATCAGCATTTTTACAAACTTCGTGTGTTGAATCTGGATATGGTTCTCCTACTGCATCAATTGCAGCTGCTCCAGTTAAAGCTGGTTTCCAAGTTATTTCATGTCCAAATTTTTGTGCAATTGCATCAGATACTTTTACTGCTTGATCGATTACTTCTGGTCCGATTCCGTCTCCGGCTAAAAGGGCTATGTTTAATTTCATTCTATATTTTTTAAAAGGTTCTAAGGTTCTGAGTTGCTAAGTTTCTAAGTTTTTATTCTTATTACTTAGTTTTGTTTTTAAGATTCTGAGTTGCTGAGATTCTGAGTTCAAAGAAGAAAAACTTAGTAGCTTAGAATCTCAGCAACTTAGAACCTATGTAATTATATTCAACATTTTCTGTGTTGCAATAATCGCTGCAACAGTTTGATCTGAATCTAGTCCGCGGGTTTTAAATTCTTTTCCGTTGTTAACCCATGTAATAATGGTTTCGCACAACGCATCAGAACTACTTCCTGGTGGGATTCTCACGGCATAATCGATTAATTTTGGAAGCGTTAGTTTCTTGCTTTTGTAAATCTTCGATAAAGCATTCATAAAAGCATCAAACTGACCGTCTCCTTGTGCGTTTTCTTCGATTATTTCTCCGTTTAAATTTAGAGATAAAGTCGTAGATGGGCGCATTCCTTTAGAATGAACCAGCATATAAGAATTTATGGTGATTTTTTCTTCGTAAGTGTGGCTGTCCAAAACATCTGAAATAATGTATGGAAGATCTTCCTTGGTTACGGTTTCTTTTTTGTCGCCCAATTCGATAATTCTTTGGGTAACCAATTTCAAGTCCTCGTTGTTAAGTTTTAAACCTAATTCCTGAAGATTCTTTTCGATATTGGCTTTCCCTGAAGTTTTTCCTAGAGCATATTTACGTTTTCTTCCAAAACGTTCCGGAAGTAAATCGTTGAAATATAAATTGTTTTTGTTGTCTCCATCGGCATGAATTCCAGCTGTTTGTGTAAAAACGTTGTCGCCGACAATTGGCTTATTCGCAGGAATTCTGTAACCTGTAAATGTTTCAACCAATTTGCTTACAGA
>NZ_DHEI01000012.1:4491-26252 GCF_002399805.1 Flavobacterium sp. UBA4854 | reverse complement strand
ATTACGGCAACAGTACTTTCAAGAGGTGCATTTCCGGCACGTTCTCCCATTCCGTTTACTGTTACGTGAAGTCCGTTTATTCCTGCTTTTATAGCTTCCATAACATTGGCAACGCTTAAATCGTAATCGTTGTGCGCATGGAAATCAAAATGAATGTTTGGATATTTTGCTCTGATTTTTGAAATAAATTCAAAAGTTAGAGAGGGAATTAAAACGCCTAAAGTGTCAGGAAGTAAAACCCTTTTGATTGGCTGAGTTGCTAAGAAATCCAGAAATTGAAAAACATAATCTTGAGAATTTCGCATTCCGTTGCTCCAATCTTCTAGATAAACGTTGGTTTCAATCTTGTTTTCTCTAGCTAAAGCAATGATTTGAGCGATTTCTGAAAAGTGTTGTTCCGGAGTTTTTTTTAACTGATGTGTTAAGTGATTCATTGAACCTTTGGTCAATAAATTCTGTACTTTGGCACCGGCCTTTTTCATCCAGTCAATTGAAACACCACCGTCAACAAACGTCAGAACTTCAATTCTGTCAATGTAACCACGTTCTTCAGCCCATGAAGTAATGCCTTTTACGGCCTGAAATTCTCCTTCGCTTACGCGTGCAGAAGCAATTTCAATTCTATCAATATTTAATTCCTCCAACAATAATTGCGCAATGGTTAGTTTTTCTGCAGCAGAAAATGAAACTCCCGAGGTTTGTTCACCATCACGAAGTGTCGTATCCATTATTTCAATTTTTCTTTTTTCCATTATTATATTGTTAGCTTTTGCAATAAGCCAAATGCTTACTATTTTATTTTTTTGTTATTAGAACTAGGCCTGTTGACCAGCACATTTTTGTCAATTGAATGTCTTTCTTCCTTCAAGATTTTGAATAAGGATTTCGACATTTTTCTCATGATTTTCTGGCCAGTTGGGTTGTGGTAACATATCATCAATTAAATAAATTCCGCCAGGATTTAATAATTGTAATGTTTCTTCTAAAACGGCATATTTCCCAGGCCACGCATCAGCAAAAATCAAATCAAACTTTAAACCTTTATAATTTAAAATCCATTTTTCGGCATCTTCACAGACAAATGAAACATTTGGTTTTTGGAGATATTTTTTAGCAATATTTTGATATTCTGCTGCATTATCAATTGAAATCAAGTTTGAGTTTTCTCCCATTCCCTCAATCAACCATGCAAGAGATAAGCCAGTTCCAGTTCCTAACTCTAAAAAATGACCGTCTTTTTTTGTTGCTGATAATGTTCTAAGAAAACTTCCCGTTTGTAAATCGGACGGCATTGAAAACGAAATTTTCTCAGAATCACTTTTGATTTCCGAATAAAATTTTGGTAAAACAATGCTATTGTCGTTCATTTTTTTGGAAGTATTTTTATTTAACTTATAAAGACCCGACAGGTTTCAAAAACCTGTCGGGTCTCATAGGACTGAACCTGATTTTTTAGTAAGGAAGTTTATCAGCAAAAGCCTTAATATCTTCTTTCATATCTTGTAAATAATCAATATCATCAAAACCATTAATCATATTGTTCTTTTTGTATCCGTTGATAGCAAAAGATTCTTGCTCGCCAGTTGACAATAAAGTAATAGTTTGGTCAGGAAGATTGATTTCTAATTCTGTTTTAGGATCAGCTTCGATTGCTTTGAAAATATTTTCCAAAAATTCTGGGCTGATTTGTACTGGCAAAACACCAATATTTAGACAGTTTCCTTTGAAGATATCAGCAAAGAAACTAGAAACTACAGCTCTAAATCCGTAATCGTAAACTGCCCACGCAGCGTGCTCTCTAGAAGATCCAGAACCGAAGTTTTTTCCTCCAACAAGAATTTTTCCGCTGTAAGTCGGGTTATTTAAAACGAAATCTGCTTTTGGAGTATCGTCTCCATTATATCTCCAGTCTCTAAAAAGGTTGTCTCCAAAACCTTCACGTTTTGTAGCTTTTAAGAAACGAGCTGGAATGATTTGATCTGTATCTACGTTCTCAATTGGCAACGGAACTCCGCTGCTTGTAAGTATATTAAATTTATCGTATGCCATTTTAATTTTAGATTTTGGATTTTAGATTTTAGATTTTCTGAAATTGAGAATCTATATTAAACCTAAAAGCAATTTTATTGAATTTTTGAAATTGTCATTGACTAGAACAGCTCTCTAGGGTCAGTTAATTTTCCAGTAACTGCCGCCGCTGCCGCCATAATTGGAGAAGCTAAAAGCGTTCTTGAACCAGGACCTTGACGACCTTCAAAGTTTCTGTTTGAAGTACTTACTGCATATTTACCAGCAGGAACTTTATCATCGTTCATAGCTAAACAAGCAGAACATCCCGGCTGACGTAATACGAAACCAGCTTCAGTCAAAATATCTAAAATACCTTCTTCTTTAATCTGAGCTTCAACAACGTGAGAACCCGGAACTAACCAAGCCGTAACATTATCTGCTTTTTTTCTTCCTTTTACAATTTCAGCAAAAGCTCTAAAATCTTCAATACGTCCGTTTGTACAACTTCCTAAGAAAACGTAGTCGATTTGTTTTCCGATCATTACGTCATCTTCATTGAAGCCCATATAAGCTAAAGATTTTTTGTAAGTTTCCTCACCACCTTCAACTTCTTTTGCATTCGGGATATGTTTTGTAATACCAATTCCCATTCCAGGGTTTGTACCATAAGTAATCATTGGTTCGATGTCTTCTGCTTTGATGTTTAATTCAGCATCAAAAACAGCATCAGCATCAGTTTTTAAAGTTTTCCAGTATTCAACAGCTTTTGTCCAAGCTTCTCCTTTTGGAGCGTAAAGTCTTCCTTCTAAGAAATCGAAAGTAGTTTGGTCAGGAGCGATCATACCTCCACGAGCACCCATTTCGATACTTAAATTACAAACTGTCATACGGCCTTCCATAGTCATGTTTTCGAAAACATCACCAGCATATTCAACAAAATATCCTGTTCCTCCAGAAGTAGTTAATTGAGCAATAATATAAAGCGCAACGTCTTTTGGTCCAACTCCTTTACTTAGTTGTCCGTTTACGTTAATACGCATTTTCTTTGGTTTAGGCTGCATAATACATTGCGTAGAAAGCACCATTTCAACCTCAGATGTTCCGATACCAAAAGCGATAGCGCCAAAAGCACCGTGAGTAGACGTATGCGAATCTCCACATACAATAGTAGCACCTGGCAAAGTAATTCCGTTTTCAGGACCTACTACGTGTACAATACCATTTTTTTGGTGACCTAATCCCCAGTGCGAAATTCCGTATTCGTTTGCATTGTCTTCAAGAGCCTGAAGCTGATTAGCAGAAAGCGGATCTTGAACTGGTAAATGTTGGTTTATGGTTGGTGTATTGTGGTCTGCAGTTGCAAAAGTACGTTGTGGGTATAAAACGTTAACGCCTCTTGATTTTAATCCTAAAAAAGCAACAGGACTCGTAACTTCATGAATGAAATGGCGGTCAATAAAAAACACATCTGGCCCATCTTCAATTTTACGCACAACATGTGAATCCCATACTTTGTCAAATAATGTCTTACTCATTTTTTATTTTTTTAAATTGTAATTTCTATAACCACAGCAATTTCCTGTTCATTATAATAGCAAAACAAAAGTAAAAAAAGATAAAAAAGCGTCAATTTCAATATTTCATTATATACGATACCCAAACTAATTTCCAAATTGCGAAACTGCTTTTTGGCATTAAATTTTGAAAGAAAAATGATGAAGAAACTGATTTACTTTTTCTTTTTCGGCTTTAATTTTCCTTGTTTGTTTTTTGTTTTAATAGTTTGCAAATTTATCTTAAAATCACTATAAAATATAAGGATTTAATTGAAAAAATCTAACAAATTAGATAAAAATAGTAATAATTGTTAGTTTTGAAATCTTTGTAAAAAGCATGCTTTTTAGGTTTTTTGCAGCTTTTAAAGGAGTTTTTCGGACGTTATTTAGATTCAATAAAACATCAAAATACTACGACATCCAAGAAGTGTATTTTTTTAAAATTTTATGATTTTTTGAGGCAGAAATTGATTTTTTGAGAGCAGTATTTTTAAAGATTAATTCAATGAATTTTTAAATTCTAATGGAGTAAGACTGGTTTTCTTTTTGAATAATTTACTAAACGATTGCGGATATTCAAAACCTAACTGATAAGCAATTTCTGCTACCGAAAGATTGGTCGTAATTAGAAAATCTTTTGATTTTTCAATTAATTTCGAATGAATGTGCTGTTGTGCGTTTAACCCAGTCAAATTACGAAGCATGTCGCTTAAATAGTGGCTTGAAACATTAATCTGCGAAGCAAGAAATTCTACTGTAGGCAATCCTCTTTTTAAGGTTTCTGCATTACTAATATAGTTATCCAAAGTTTCTTCAACTTTTAATAATAAATCGTGACTGATGGTTTTTCTGGTAATGAATTGTCGCTTGTAAAAACGATTGCTGTAATTTAGCAGAACATCAATATAAGAAACGATTACATCCTGACTCATTTCATCAATTGCGGTATTGAGTTCGTTTTCTATGCTTTGTAATAATCCAATAATAATCGTTTTTTCGTTGTCTGAAAGGTGCAGCGCTTCATTGGTATCATAAGAAAAGAAGCCATATTTTTTGATGCTTTTTCCTAAAGGATAATTTCGAATAAAATCAGGATGAAACAAAAGCGTGTAACCGCCATATTCAACGCCTTCTTCGTTTTCGGTAAAAATTAATTGGCCAGGAGAAGCAAACATGAGTCCGCCTTCAGTGAAATCATAATAACCCTGACCGTAACCCATTTTGCCATTAGTAGAAAATTTATACGATATTTTATAAAAGTCCAGCAGGAAAGCATTGTTGTCCAGATCTTCATTTATGACCAATTGCGTATTGTCTACCAAACTAATCATCGGATGAAGCGGTTTTGGCAATCGAAGCAAGTCGTGAAACTGAGATATAGAAGAGATTTTTGCCAGATTATAATTTTTCTTTTCCATGATATAAAAGTATGAAATTAAAAGAGGAATACCGTTTAGGTTTTTAAAAACTAAACGGTATTAATAGTGTTGAATTAGACTCCTAAAAACTGTTTTCCAAACTCAGTACGGAAAGCTTCAGCTCCTAATTCTAATCTTTGTTTGTAAAGTGCTTTTGCATCTTCTCCGGCAACATATCTTAATTGATTTTTACCGTCGGTTGCGGCTTCATAAACCACATCGGCAATTTGTTCTGGAGTGGATGCCATTTCAAACATCGTGTCAACACTTGCAAACATGCTGTTGGTCATCGCCTCGTATTCAGATTTTGTCGCCGTATCAAGAGAGCCGTGTAAAAACTCAGTTTTAATTCCGCCTGGTGAAACCGTTTTAATATGTACTCCAAACGGATTTAATTCGTAAGCCATACTTTCGCTCCAGCCTTCTAATCCCCATTTTGTAGCGTGGTATATTGATCCTAAAGGAAATGCGATTAATCCGCCGATAGAAGTCGTTGAAATGAATAAGCCGTTTTTTCTTTCTCTGAAATACGGAATGAATGCATTTGTAACTCTGATTACTCCCAATAAATTAGTATTTAATTGTTTCGTGATTTGATCATCAGAAAGACTTTCCAACGGTCCAATTAAACCATAACCAGCATTATTAAAAACGATGTCAATGTCACTTAATTCCAATGCTTTTTTTACTGTAGTTTGAATTTGATCAAAATTGGTGACATCTAATGGTAAAAGCGTTACGTTTTTTAATTGAGAAAGTTCAGTTTCTTTTTCAGGAGTTCTCATAGTTGCAATTACATTCCATCCTTTTTCGTGGAATAATTTTGCTGTTGCTTTTCCTAAACCTGATGATGCGCCTGTGATAAAAATTGTTTTCATGATTATTATTTTTTTAATTGTTATAATTTGATGAAGCAAAGTTCAGGATACAGTAAAGCCTAAAAGTGTTCATTTTGGTTTAATGAGTATCCAAAATGAATAATTGAAGTTTTTAAGAGAAAATAAATGATTTTTTAAGGTTTTTGTCGCTCTTTCATAATCATGTTAAAAATGCTTTTGTTAACAACTTTAGCTTCTTTATTTCTCTAAAAAAAGCGTAAATTTGAATTCTTCCGATTTTTCATTTCACATTTTGTTATGTTTCATGTTGTCAATGCTTTGCAACATGTGAGATTTGGAATTTTGGACATCAAAATTTGACTTTTACAACTCTATGTATTTAATATTCGATACCGAAACAACCGGATTACCAAAACGCTGGGATGCCCCAATAACCGATTCTGATAACTGGCCTCGCTGTATACAGATTGCGTGGCAGCTTCATGACGAAATGGGACAGCTTATCGAGCATCAGGATTATTTGGTAAAACCAGAAGGATTTAATATTCCGTATGATGCCGAGCGTATTCACGGAATTTCTACTGAATTGGCTGAAGCCGATGGAATCACTTTGGCCGAAGTTTTAGAGAAATTCAATATTGCTTTAAGCAAAACCAAATTTATCGTTGGACAGAATTTAGGTTTCGACGTTAATATTATGGGAGCTGAATTCCATAGAATGGGAGTGGAGTCTCAAATGGCTTCAATGCCGGTTTTGGATACTTGTACCGAAGTTACAGCTTCATTATTACAGCTTCCCGGAGGTCGTGGAGGAAAATTCAAACTTCCAACTTTGACCGAATTACACAGTTATCTTTTTGATCAGCCTTTCGCGGAAGCGCACAACGCAACTGCCGATGTTGAGGCAACTACGCGTTGTTTTTTGGAATTGGTTAGAAGAGAGGTTTTTACAAAAGAAGAATTAGACGTTCCTAAAGAGTATTTCAGGGAATTTCAGGAAAGAAATTTTGAGCCATTTAAGTTAATTGGTTTAAAACACATCAACTTAAAAGCTGCTTCTGATAAAATTAGAGAACAGCTTAAAGCTCTTGCTGGAGAAGGTCAGCAAACTGTTGTTTCAGAAGAAGATAAAGCTGATTTCAAAGCTGCAAAATTTGCGCATTTGCATAATCATACACAGTTTTCGGTTTTGCAGTCGACTATTGGAGTTGGAAATATTGTGGCAGCTTCCGCTAAAAACGGAATGCCAGCCGTGGCGATGACCGATACTGGAAACATGATGGGGGCTTTCCATTTTGTGAGTGCTGTAATGAACCACAACAAAGCGGCATCTGGAAAAAATAAAGCTTTAGTTGAAGCTGGAGAAGAACCAACAGAAACCGAAGTAAAACCAATTGTAGGCTGTGAGTTTAATATCTGTGAGAACCATTTAGATAAAAGCAAAAAAGACAATGGTTATCAAGTTGTTTTGATGGCTAAAAACAAAGCTGGATATCACAACTTGGCCAAAATGGCTTCGATTGCGTATACTGATGGATTTTATTATGTTCCGAGAATTGACAGAAAAATTGTTGAGCAATACAAAGGCGATATTATGGTTTTGTCTGGGAATTTATACGGAGAAATTCCGAGTAAAATCTTGAATATTGGTGAAAACCAAGCCGAAGAAGCTTTGATTTGGTGGAAAGAACAATTCGGCGAAGATTTCTACTTAGAAGTAATGCGTCACAATCAGGAAGATGAAAATCGTGTCAACAAAACCTTGATTGAGTTCTCTCAAAAACACAATGTCAAATTAATTGCGACTAACAATACCTATTATTTAAATAAAGAAGATGCCAATGCACACGACATTTTATTGTGTGTAAAAGACGGTGAAAAACAAGCAACACCTATTGGACGTGGTCGTGGTTACCGCTACGGACTTCCAAATCAGGAATACTACTTCAAGTCGCAAGACGAGATGAAAAAGCTTTTTGCTGATTTGCCAGAAGCGATTATCAATATTCAGGAAATTATTGATAAGGTTGAAGGATATTCATTGTATCGAGATGTATTACTTCCGAAATTCGAAATCCCCGACGAATTTATGGTTCCCGAAGATGAAGAAGACGGTGGTGTTCGTGGAGAAAATAAATACTTGCGCCATCTTACAATGGAAGGTGCAAAAAGAAGATATGGCGAAATAACCGAATCGATTCAGGAACGTTTGGATTTTGAGTTAATGACGATTTCAAACTCAGGATATCCGGGTTATTTCTTAATTGTACAGGATTTCATTGCCGAAGCAAGAAAAATGGATGTATCGGTAGGGCCAGGCCGTGGTTCTGCAGCGGGTTCCGCCGTTGCGTATTGCCTCGGAATTACCAACATTGACCCAATTAAATATGACTTACTTTTTGAGCGTTTCCTAAATCCTGACCGTGTATCGATGCCCGATATTGATATCGACTTTGATGACGAAGGTCGTGGACGTGTAATGGAATACGTAATCAATAAATACGGTCAAAAACAGGTTGCACAGATTATCACTTATGGTAAAATGGCGACCAAATCGGCGATTCGTGATACGGCTCGTGTACTGGATTTACCATTATTTGAGGCCGATAGAATTGCAAAATTGATTCCAGGAATGATGCCGTCCAAATGGAATTTGGCGCGTTTTATTTCGGAGAGTGAAGAAGAAGTCAAAAAAGCCCTTCGTTCGGACGAATTTGATAATGTAAAAGAATTAATTGCGATTGCCAATGAAGATGACTTGGCGGGGGAAACCATTCAGCAGGCAAAAATCCTTGAAGGATCGATGCGTAACACTGGAATTCACGCCTGCGGGGTTATTATTACGCCGTCGGATATTACGAATTACGTTCCTGTAACAACAGCAAAAGATTCAGATTTATATGTAACACAGTTTGATAACTCGGTTGCAGAAAGTGCCGGATTGCTGAAAATGGACTTCTTGGGTCTGAAGACCCTAACGCTGATAAAAGATACCGTAAAATTGGTAAAATACAGAACAGGAATCGAACTCGATCCTGATACTTTCCCAATTGATGACGAAGAAACGTATGCGCTATTCCAAAGAGGTGAAACCGTTGGAATCTTCCAATACGAGTCGCCTGGGATGCAGAAATACATGAAAGATCTTAAGCCAACGGTTTTTGGAGATTTAATTGCCATGAATGCATTGTATCGTCCAGGGCCTTTGGAGTATATTCCTTCTTTCGTTCGAAGAAAAAACGGCGACGAGGAAATCAAATACGATTTAGATGCCTGTGCCGAATATTTATCTGAAACCTATGGAATTACGGTTTACCAAGAGCAAGTAATGCTTTTGTCTCAGTCTTTGGCAGGATTTACAAAGGGTGAGGCCGACGTTTTGCGTAAAGCGATGGGTAAGAAACAAAAAGATGTACTAGATAAAATGAAGCCGAAATTTGTTGAACAAGCGGCAGCAAAAGGTCACGACGCCAAAGTTCTGGAGAAAATCTGGAAAGACTGGGAAGCTTTTGCGAGTTACGCCTTCAACAAATCGCACTCGACTTGTTATGCTTGGATTGCATACCAAACGGCTTATTTGAAAGCGCATTATCCTGCGGAATATATGGCAGCGGTACTTTCGAATAACATGAACGATATCAAACAAGTTTCGTTCTTCATGGAAGAATGTAAACGTATGGGATTACAAGTTCTTGGGCCAGACGTAAACGAGTCCTACTATAAATTTACTGTAAATGATGATTACGCCGTTCGTTTCGGAATGGGAGCGATTAAAGGTGTTGGTTCTGGAGCAGTAGAAACCATTGTTGAAAACAGAAAAGACGGAAGATATAAATCGATTTTTGATTTGGCAAAACGAATTGACTTGCGTGCAGCTAACAAAAAAGCGATTGAAAATTTAGCATTGGCTGGAGGTTTTGATTCTTTTGAAGGAACAACCAGAGCCCAATATTTCCACGACGATGGTGACGGAATTACTTTCTACGAAAAGGCAATGCGCTACGGATCAAAATTTCAAGAAAATGAAAACTCATCTCAGGTAAGTTTGTTTGGAGAAGCCAGTGAAGTGCAAATTGCTGAACCAGTAGTGCCGCCATGTGAAGACTGGAGTACAATGGAAAAACTGGCAAAAGAAAAAGAGGTTGTCGGAATTTATATTTCTGGACATCCGCTTGATGATTTCAGATTTGAGATGAAATACTTCTGCAATAACCGATTGGAATCGTTGAAAAGCATGAATGAGTTTGTTGGAAAGAATTTACACTTTGCAGGAATTATCAATAACGTACAGCATCGTGTTGCCAAAAACGGAAAAGGTTGGGCAGCATTCAACTTAGAAGGTTACGATGAAAGTTATGAGTTTAAGATTTTTGGTGAAGAATATTTGAAGTTCCGCCATTTCTTAATTCAAAACAATTTTGCCTTTTTGAAGATAATGATCAAAGACGGTTGGGTAAATCATGATACAGGTAAAAAAACAGATCCTAGAATGCAATTTGTTGAGATTCGACAATTGCAGGATATCTTGGAGGCTTTCGCTAAAAAGCTAATTGTATTGCTGAATATTAAAGATCTTCATCCTGAGTTTATTCATAAACTGAGTCATTTGTTCAATGAAAATAAAGGAGATAATTCTGTGACTTTTGAAATCATGGAATTGGAAAAAATAAAAAAATTGGTTGAGGTAGAAACTCCAACAGATTTTGAAGACTCCGAAGATGGTGTTTTTGAAGCTGATAATGAGGGTGAAGATACCGCAATGGAGGATACAAAAATCCAAGAAGTAAATGAGGTCGAAGAGATAAAAGTAGTGACCAAATTGAGTATGCCAAGTCGTCGTTTGAAAGTTAAAATTTCCACTGAATTATTGCAGGAATTGGAGAAAATGCAGATTAATTTTAAATTGAACTAAAAATTTAACAGTTAAATTTTAAACACATGTTAATTTTTTATGTTAAAAATATGCATGCATAATAGTTTTTTAGTAATATTGTCCAAAATTACAACGTTTTCGTTCCGAGTTTAACTTTACAAATTGTAAGAATGTGTTAAAATATTCTAAGTTTGTATAAATCAATAAATCAAAATTATGAAAAAGAACCTATTTTTATTAGGATTATTAGTTTGCTCAATGGCAACAATGGCGCAGACAGAAAAAGCAGACAAACCAGAAACATGGTACTTCAAATTAGGAGGATCATATTTCAATCAAACTGCTTCAACTGAGTTTCCAACTGTGGGAGGAAATGCTGCATTGGATAGAACTTATGTAGGAGGAAAATTAGTTTCTGAAAAAAGTATTACAGGTTCTTTTGGGCAAGGTTTCAGAACTGGAATAACTGCGGGATACCGTTTTTCAACTCGTATAGGAGTAGAGCTTGGGGTTAACTATTACACTAGCCACGACAAAACAATGGCTCAAACAACTTCTGATCAGCCTTATATTCCAACATCTGCAACAACAGGTATTTATAATTTTAAATCAGTTGGTCAAATTACAGCTTTTGATATTGCGCCTGCAATTGTAATGTTTTTAGGAGAATCTAACGGATTTGAACCTTATACAAAAGTTGGAGTTTTAGTTCCAATTCATGGAGATTTAGAAATTAAAACAGATGCTGTTGCTCCAGTTGGAGTTAATCCAGGTACTGGTGCTCCAGTTTTTGGAAATGTTCACAGTGTTGATAAAGTAAAACCAAACCCAACAATTGGATTCACTGCTGCTTTAGGTACAACTTATAAGTTGACTTCACACCTTTCTGCTTTTGCAGAATTAGAATACCGTAATTTTACAGTTCACGGAAAAACAAAAGAAACCACTGATTTTACAGTTAACGGAAATGATGCTTTAGCTAGTAGAACTACAGCGCAAATTCACACAAATTATAGAGATAGTTTGAATGTTAATTCAAATAATGCTGCAACTAATCCAAACGGAGTTGATTCAACAAAAGCAATGGATGAGTTAAGCTCTTATGTTGGAATTTCTGGCTTAGGATTAACATTAGGTATCAAATACAGCCTATAATTTCCCATTTTTTTATAGTTTATAGTTTAAAAAAAGAGGATATTCGAAAGAATATCCTCTTTTTTTGTCTTTAGATTCTTTTATGAGTTGCCTCTAGCTTTAGCTCAAGGTTATTGAGATTGATGAGAATAAAAAAGGCTTTAGCCCAACTATTAGTTTGGCTAAAGCCTATATGATTTTTTTAGAAATTATTCCTTCAGCTAAAGCGGGAGGCAATTCAGCAATGTACTATTTTAAAGCTTCTCTAAATTCTTTCAAAACCTGATCAATAACCCAAGTGGTTCTTGCGCCAGAAGTTCCTTTAGATGGAGAAGCGTTTTCTTTGCCTAATAATTCAGCAAGAACAGTTTCAATAAATGGCTGTTGAATATGAAGAGGATTTTCTATCGTAATACTTTCTTTTTCTCCATTTGCATATTGAATATGAACAGGATCATTTCCAAAAGTAGAAAACGAGATTTTGCCTTTATCTCCTACAATTTCAGTGTTATCATAACGTTCAAAGCTTGCAAAATTCCATATTCCAGAACCATGAATTCCGTTTTCAAATAAAAATGACATTGAAACAGCATCTTCTGCAGGATAAGCCATTAATTGAGAAGTCGCATGTCCGCGAACTGATTTTATCGGACCTAAAACAAAATCAAGGAAATCTAAAGTATGGCAAGCCAAATCAACAAAAATTCCGCCTCCAGAGATATGTGGTAAAACAGTCCAAGGAAGATTGATTTCATCATCATAACGTTGCTCAAAAGGGTGGTACAAAACGCAATTTACGTGTCTAATGTTTCCTAATTTTCCTTGATCAATAATTTCCTTTATTTTTAAAAAACGAGGCAAAGCCCTTCTGTAATAAGCAACAAACAAAGGAATATTATGTTCTTTGCAGGCGTTGATCATTTCGTTGCATTCTTCAAACGTCAATGCCATTGGTTTTTCTACATAAACCGGCTTTCCAGCTTTAGCACATAAAATGGTGTATTCTTTATGAGAAGATGGAGGAGTAGCGATATAAACAGCATCGACCTCGGGATCATTAATTAAATCTTCAGCATTTGAATACCATTTTGGAACATTGTGGCGTTTTGCGTAATCTTCGGCAAGTGCCGCATCTCTTCGCATAACAGCAACCAAAGCAGAGTTTGGAGCTTTCTGAAATGCAGGTCCGCTTTTTACTTCAGTCACATTCCCGCAGCCAATAATTCCCCATTTTATAATTTCCATTGTGTAAGTTTTAAGTTTCTCAAATTTAAAAAAGGTTTGCCACCAATTGCACGAATTTCCACTAATTCTTTGTGGTTATAATATTTGCCACAGATTAAAAAGATTTTCACAGATTATAAAAATCATTTTAATCCTTTTAATCTGTGACAAAAAAGCACTCTACAAATTCCCATTAATTAAATTCGCGCTAATTCGTGAAATTCGTGGCAAAAAAAAATAAAGCCACGAACTCACAAATAAATCGTGAATTCGTGGCTAATAAAAAATTCAGCTTAAAGTTTTACTTTTTAGGCAAAGCTTTAAAACCCATATTGTAAAGTGTAAAAGCTTGAATGTCTACGTTCTCTTGAATCGTAGCGGCAACAGATTTTCCTGCTCCATGACCTGCTTTAACATCAATTCTAATTAAAACTGGGTTTTCCCCTGTTTGTTTTTCCTGTAATTCAGAAGCAAATTTGAAACTGTGTGCAGGAACTACACGGTCATCATGATCTCCAGTAGTTACCATTGTTGCAGGATAATGAGTTCCTTGTTTTACATTATGAACCGGAGAATATCCTTTTAAATATTCAAACATTTCTTTGCTGTCTTGAGCAGTTCCATAATCAAAAGCCCATCCTGCACCTGCTGTAAAAGCATTATAACGAAGCATGTCCATAACTCCAACAGCTGGTAGAGCCACTTTCATTAAATCTGGACGCTGTGTCATCGTTGCACCAACCAATAAACCTCCGTTAGATCCTCCGCGAATAGCTAAATAATCGGATGAGGTATATTTTTGAGCAATTAAATATTCTGATGCAGCAATAAAATCATCAAATACATTTTGTTTTTGAAGTTTTGTTCCTGCATCATGCCATTTTTTTCCGTACTCGCCACCACCTCTAAGGTTAGCAACTGCGTAAACTCCGCCGTTTTCCATCCAAACTGCATTGGCAATGCTAAAACTTGGTGTTAAAGAAATATTGAATCCGCCGTAACCGTAAAGAATAGTTGGGTTTTTGCCATCTAATTTTGTTCCTTTTTTATACGTAATAATCATAGGAACTTTTGTACCATCTTTTGAAGTATAGAAAACTTGTTTAGACTCATAATCTTCGCTTTTGAAATCTACTTTTGGTTTTTGATACACTTCAGATTTACCAGATTTTGGCTCCAAAGAATAGATGCTTCCTGGAGTTGTATAATTAGCAAAGCTGTAGTATAAAATTTTGTCAGCTTTTTTACCGCTAAATCCACCAGCAGTTCCAACAGCAGGAAGTTTAATTTCACGAACTAATTTTCCATTGTAATCATATTGTTGTACAAATGAAACGGCATCTTTAGTATAATTCGCAAAGAAATAACCGCCGCCAGTTGAAGGAGATAAAATATCTTTAGTTTCTTTAATAAAATCTTTCCAATTCTCAGGTTTCGGATTGGCTGCATCAACGGTTACAATACGTTTATTAGGAGCCTTAAAGTCCGTTTCGATAAATAATTTGCTTCCTTCGTTTTCGATAACATTATTATCGCTGTCAAAATTGTCAACGATTGTAACAATAGGACTATTTGCTTTAGTTAGATCTTTAATGTACAACTCATTTCCGTAAGTAGAGTTAGCAGCTGTAATTACCAAATAACGATTGTCTTCGGTAACATATCCGCCTACATATCTTCTTTTCTGATCAGCTCCAAAAATTACTTTATCGTCTTTTTGAGAAGTTCCCAATTTGTGGAAATATAATTTATGCTGATCTGTTTTAGCAGATAATTCACTTCCTTTCGGCTTGTCATAACTAGAGTAGTAAAAACCTTCATTTCCATGCCAAGAAACGCCACTAAATTTTATGTCGACCAAAGTATCTTCTAAAACTTTCTTAGAAAGTGCATCTATAATGATTACTTTTCTCCAGTCGCTTCCGCCTTCAGAAATTGCATAAGCAGCTTTGCTTCCGTCTTTAGAAAAATCAAGTCCACCAAGAGAAGTTGTTCCGTCTTTAGAAAAAGTATTTGGATCTAAGAAAACTTCTTCTTTGCCATTTTCATCTTTTCTGTAAACAACAGATTGATTTTGGAGTCCGTTATTTTTAGAATAATAAGTAAATTTTCCTTCTTTAGATGGAGCTCCGATTTTTTCGTAATTCCAAAGCGTTTCCATTCGTTTTTTAAGTTCGTCACGAAATGGAATTTTATCTAAATAACCATAAGTAACTTCGTTTTCGGCTTTTACCCAAGCACCTGTTTCAGCAGATTTATCATCTTCTAACCAGCGGTACGGATCGCTTACTTTGGTATCAAAATAAACATCAACAGTTTCTCCTTTTTTAGTTTGCGGATATTGCAATTTGCCTTGTCCAAACGAAATTCCTGCGGTTGTAATTGCCATTAATAAAAATGTTTTTTTCATAGTTAGTTTTATCTGTTGTAACAAAAATAGCACTTTTTGTTGTGAAAATTGAAATGAAAAATTAAACCATATAAGTGATGTAAGTTCATTTAAACGGTTTGCTTAATTTTACTTATATGACTTATATGGTTTGAAATTGTTACAGATTAAAGTTAACCCCCAAAACGATATTTCTTCCAATATTCGGAATACCGTCTGTTTTTAATCTAGAAAGGTGAGCAATGTATTTTTTATCAAATAAATTGTTTCCGTTTAGGTTGATGTCAAAAGCAGTTTTTCCTAGTTTAACTGTTCCTCCAAAACCTAAGTTTACCAAAGTATAACCTTTAGAAGCAGTTTCGAAACCACTTACATTATCTTGGCTAAAAGTAGAAGAAACATTCAGAGAAGCAAAACCTTCGTTTAACCAGTTTTTAATATTAAATTCAGTTCTTAATGTATTATTCCAATTGTTTGCAGGAATCAAAGGCAGATAATCTTTGTTTTCTTTTTTACCTGTAACAGTTTCAAAACTAGTTTCAAAATGCAACCAATCTAATGGATGCGGGTGAAAGTGAAGGCCAACTTCTCCCCCATACAATTGTGCATTGTCTTGTACATAAGCAAAAACATCATTATCGTCTCTAATTTCTCCAGTTGGCGAAGTGTAGATATAATTGTTTACGTGATTGTAGAACCCGTTTACGAAAAATTCAAAATGCGTGTTTTTATACTCTAAATTCAAATCGGTTTGCACGTTTTGTTCTGTTTTTAAATCAGCATTTCCAATTTCATAACGATTCGTTCCTTCGTGAACGCCGTTTGAAGTTAACTCAGCTAAGTTTGGCGCTCTAAAACCAGTCGCCACATTTAAGCGAAACGTTAACGGCTCTGCTAGTTTAGTTTTGTAACCTAAAGAAGCATTAAAACTATCAAAAGAACGATCTAAAGCCTGAAAATAACCTTCTTCACCTTCGGTACCGTGAGCTATTGAAGTAATATTTCGGTTGTCAAAACGCAATCCGGCTTGAATAACGCTGTTGTCCCATTCGTAGTTGGCGGTTCCAAAAACACCAAAATCGTTTGTTGTAGCATCTGGAATCAAGTATTCTTCGCCAGAATTTTTGTTTGTCTGATGCATTCCTTGAACACCAAAAATAGTTTCGATTTTTCCGAATTTAGGAAAATGGTATTTTGCATTATAATTAAAAGTATTCAATTTCATGTGTAAAGAAGCCTCGTTGCTGTCTTCAAACTCGCTTCTGTCATTAGCAATATATCCTAAATCAACATCTAATTTTGAATTTTCAAAAAAGATAACATTATTCAAACTCAATAAATGATTAAAAATTCCTTGTCTTGGAAATTGAGTGTCTTTGCTTGAGGATTGTTCAGCAATTCCATCTTCTGGAATTCCAATATCCAATTTGTTATAATTGTATCGTACAACACTAGAAAAAGTAGAGTTGCTGTAACCAATTCCAGTTTTAAAATCAGTTTCATTATAGCGAGAATTTGTTACGCGGTCGCCGCCTGAAATCTTGTAGTCAGAATGTGTGTTGTAACTTCCTCTTGCTAAGAATTTCCAATTATCAGTAGAAGTTTTTAGTCCAATTGATGAATTGCTTCCTTCTGTATTTGTAAAATATTTTTGACTGAAATTGGCTTTGAAAGTACCTGCATCAGCAAATTTTTCAGGATTGAAATATAAAACACCTCCTAATGCATCAGAACCATACAATAATGAAGCTGGACCTTTAATGACTTCAACGCTTTCAATTCCGGCATCGTTTAAACCTAAACCATGTTCGTCTCCAAACTGTTGGTTTTCGATACGGACACCTTGCGAATAAACCAAAACGCGATTACCGCTAAGTCCACGAATTACGGGTTTTCCGATAGAAGTTCCTGTAGAAATCTGAGAAACTCCAGGAATTGTCGCCAAACCTTCAATTAAAGTCGAAGTTCCTTTTTGCTGTAGAGTTTTAATGCTTTCATGCTCAATTTTCATTACGTTTTGAGATTGTAATTTATTGAAAGGCGTTGAAACTACCACTTCGTCCATTTCTAAAATAGACTCTTCAAGAACAATATCTAGGGTATTTTGTTTCAGTAATTTAGCAATTGTTTTGTTTTGATTGGCGTATCCAACATAAGTAAAAGCAATACGTAAGCTTCCGTTAGGAAGATTATTCAATTCGTACTTTCCATTTGCGTCTGTCGTAGTTCCTTTATGTAATTCTGGAGCATAAACAGAAACTCCAGGCAATGGATTGTTTTGATTGTCGGTTACCGTTCCAGAAACCGAGTTTTGAGCAGTAAGAATGCCCGAAAACCC
Organism: Flavobacterium sp. UBA4854; assembly: GCF_002399805.1. Lineage (NCBI taxonomy): Bacteria > Pseudomonadati > Bacteroidota > Flavobacteriia > Flavobacteriales > Flavobacteriaceae > Flavobacterium > Flavobacterium sp. UBA4854. Next base: position 8,471 of record NZ_DHEI01000012.1, on the reverse strand, counting down.
TAAAATAAGGGCAATTATAAATTTTTTCATTTGAAAATGATGCTATAGTTAATTGAGTTTTTTCTTCGAATGAAAAACCAAAAACCAACAATAAAGCATTCTGATCCTGATTGATAAAAATAGGATTAGAAAACTCAATGTTATTTTGAATTTAAATTAAAAGAAATGTGAAGTTTTTCGAATAATCGAAACTTAAGAAACTATATTGGTAGGAGGGCCACGTAAGAAATACGAGGTGGTTGAAATTGAAAAAATCTTCTCTGAAAATGGGAAGAAATAAGGTGTTTCTCTGTGGAATGAATGAAATTCAAAAGAGAAATTTTGTGGCAGAACAAAGGATTCAAAAGCAAAATGACAAACAAAACAAACGTCATAATCATGATGCTGATGCGTTATTTCACCATTTGGATCATTGTAATCATGATGGCATTGTTTTTCTGAAAGCTGTTTTACGATATGCTCATAACTGTGTATCGACTGAAACAATATCGAGAACAATATTGCTACAGCAAAAGATAAACTTAATATGAGCTGCTTTCTTTTCATGCTTTGCAAAGGTATAAAAGATAAAAAGAAAATTGATGAATTTTTTGTTTCAACGAATTGAATTATTGAAAAAAATGCAGCAATTAATTTTATTCGCAGTCAAAATGAGAATATTTTTACTTCTTATCTTTACTACAGAAAGCAATATATTATATTTGTATGTGAAATAAATACACGTCCAAAAACGTTTATTTGTAATCATCTCTTAAAAACCAAAACCACGATATGCGAATTATTTTTAGCTGTTTATTTCTACTCACTTTTTTTAACTCTTTTGCGCAAGCAGACGTTAAGCCTGAGATAAAACCAGTTATAAAAATAGATTCTCTGTATCGAGAAGATCAGTTTTACTTTTCGGTTACGTATAATATGTTTACTGATATTCCGATCAATTTCAAACAAAATAAATTTTCTCTAGGACTTTCGGGAGGTTTCTTGCGCGATATGCCTGTAAATAAATCTCGAACAGTTGCAATTGCAGCAGGATTAGGTTTAAGCTATCAGAATTATTATCAAAATTTAACGATTTCTGAAGACGCTTCGGGAGCAATTATATACGGAGTAAATAGTTCTAGCGAATATGCTTCTAATCGTTATAGACAATATTCTGTAGATCTTCCAATAGAATTTAGATGGCGTAATTCGACTTACGAAAGCACTAAATTTTGGCGTATTTATGGAGGAGTAAAATTGAGTTATATTTTTTCAAGTTCATCTATTCTTGACGATGGAGAAAAAACGTATAGAATCAACAATAATGGTGCTATTAATAAATTTCAATATGGGCCATATCTCTCGGCAGGATATAACACTTGGAATGTCTATATATATTATGGCTTAAGTCCATTGTTTAATTCGGCAACTACTTTGTCTGGCGAAAAAATCAATATGAAAACACTAAATGCAGGATTGATCTTTTATATTTTATAACCACAGATATAAAAATAAAAGTTGCGGCATTATTCCAATAAACAATCCAATTAGTATTTCTCTAGATGTATGCGCATTCATTTCTAAACGAGATGAAGCTACAATTCCCGACAATAAAATAAGTAAAGCAGACCAATACGGATTATGCAGTTGAAGATGAATGTTTAATCCGATAACGAAGATCGTTAAACCTGAAATGGCAACCATATGAAGACTTGCTTTTGTTTTGAAAAGAACACAAACCAATGCCAAAATACTGCTAAATAAGGCTCCAAGAAAAAAGAAATGAAGTTCAGGATAACGTGTAATTACAATACTTCTTTTAACTAATAAAATATATAAAAAACACTGCAAAATAAGCGGAATTGCTCGTTCTGAAGTTTGGCTCAGCATAATTGATTTTACATGTCCAGTTGATTTTAACAGTAAGTAAAATAAAACAGGAACAATTATGTTAATCACTAAAATTTGAATTAGAACAAAGTATTTTTCATTTGTACTAAATACGTCGTCTTTATAAAATAAATAAAACAAAGTGGCGTACATCGATATAAAAATCGGATGTAATATATAAGAAAAGAGTGGGAGTAATTTTTTCAAAATCTGCAAATTTGTGGTCTAAAAACAAATATACTCAATAAAAGTTTTCTGCCACGAATTACACTAATTTTCACGAATTCATTTATAAAAACCTTAAATCTGCAGCTCTAATTTTAAGAATTCAACAAATAGAATAATTAGTGAAAATTTGGGAAATTAGTGGCAAACCTTTTTTTAAATTTGAAAAAAAGAAATTACCAAATGAGCATAAATTTAAAAAGCCTGGTTTCAGTTCTCAACGCCAAATGGATTGGCTCAGATGCTGATGTTTTAATCGATCATATCTCCATTGACAGCCGTTCGCTTCAAAACGGATCGCAAACATTATTTTTTGCTTTGGCCGGTATAAACAATGATGCTCATTTATTTATTCCAGATTTAATAGAAAACAAAGTTCAGAATTTTGTTGTTCAATATATCCCAGAAGGTTATGCGGGCAAAGCTAATTTTTTGGTTGTCGAAAATACGCTTTGGGCTCTTCAGGAATTTGCAGCTTATTATAGAAATCTTTTTCATTTTCCAGTTATCGGCTTAACAGGAAGCAACGGTAAAACGATCGTAAAAGAATGGCTTAATTTCTTATTGAGTCCTGATTATAATATTATCAGGAGTCCTAAAAGTTACAACTCTCAAGTCGGAGTTCCGCTTTCGGTAATTGCGATTAATGAAAAACATAATTTAGGAATTTTCGAAGCAGGAATTTCAACGGTTAATGAAATGGTTAAACTGGAGAAAATCATTAAACCAAATATTGGAGTTTTAACAAGCATTGGTTCTGCGCACGATGAAGGTTTCGAAAATTTAGTGCAGAAAATAGATGAAAAACTACTTTTGTTTAAAGATTGTCCAGTCATTATTTATCAAAAAAATGAAGTGGTAGATTCTTGCTTATCTCAATTTGTTGCCGAATATATGCTTCATCCGAGAAAATTGTTTTCTTGGAGTTTTACTGATCAAAATGCAGATGTTTTTATTGAAAAAAGAGAACACAGAAACGATCATACTTTTATACAATATCAATACAAAAATGAGACTTTCAATTTAGAAATTCCGTTTAACGATTCGGCTTCTGTAGAAAATGCGATTTCTTGTTTATTGGTTTTGTTAAACTTTAATTACGATCAAGAAACAATTCAGAACAGAATCGAGATGCTTTATCCTGTTCGAATGCGTTTGGAAGTTAAAAACGGAATCAACAATTGCAGTATCATTGATGATAGTTATAGTTCCGATTTTCAATCGCTTAAAATTGCTTTAGATTTCTTAGAAAGCCAGAAGAAAAAAGGTGCTTCTAAAACGGTTATTTTATCAGATATTTTCCAAAGCGGATTCACAAACGAAGAATTATATTCTAAAGTTGCTCAGTTAATTTTAGACAATAAAATAAATCGCATAATTGGCATTGGAACAACAATTTCTTCCTTTGCAGATCAGTTTCCAAATAGCACAATGTTTGATAATACAGCTGATTTTATTGCCGAAATTGACAATCTGAATTTCAATAACGAAACCATTTTAATAAAAGGAGCAAGATCTTTTCAGTTTGAAGAAATTGTATCGCTTCTAGAAGAAAAAACACATGAGACTATTCTAGAGATTAATCTCGATGCTATAAGCCATAACTTTAATTACTATAAGTCAAAACTGGCGCCAAATGTCAAAATGATGGTGATGGTTAAAGCATTTGGTTATGGAAATGGCGGCTTAGAAATTGCGAAATTGCTAGAACATCATAAAGTTGATTATTTGGGTGTGGCTTTCGCCGATGAAGGAATCGCATTGAAAAATGGCGGAATAAAACTCCCAATTATGGTTTTAAATCCCGAATCGACAAGTTTCCCTTCGATCATTCAATATCAGCTAGAACCTGAAATTTATAGCTTGAAAGGATTAAATGCCTTTTT
>NZ_DHEI01000012.1:2693-4291 GCF_002399805.1 Flavobacterium sp. UBA4854 | reverse complement strand
ATCGACGAATTAATTGCGACTTTAAAAGGAAATTCAACTGTTCGTGTGCAAAGTATTCTATCGCATTTGGCAACAAGCGATGACCCGAAACATTTTGATTTTGTGAGACAACAAATCGCATTGTTTGAAAAATTGTCTTCAAAATTAATGGCAGAATTAAATATCAATCCAATTCGACATACTTTGAATACTTCTGGAATCAGTAATTTTCCAGACGCGCAATACAGCATGGTGCGTTTGGGAATTGGTTTGTATGGAGTTTCAAATGATCCTGCAGAACAGAAATATCTGGAAAATGTTGGAACCTTAAAATCTATTATTTCTCAAATTAGAACTATTCCAGCTGGTGACAGCGTAGGTTACGGGCGTCGTTTTATGGCAGATGCAGCAACCAAAATTGCAACAATTCCGATTGGTTATGCAGATGGGATTGCGAGATTATGGGGTAATGAAGTTGGTTATGTAACAATCAAAAATCAGAAAGCCAAAATCGTCGGAAGTGTCTGCATGGATATGCTGATGGTTAATGTAAGCGATATAGAATGTAAAGAAGGAGATTCGGTAATTATTTTCGGCGAAAGCCCAACCGTTATAGAAATGGCTGTAGCCTTAAAAACAATTCCGTATGAGATAATGACAAGTATTTCGCAACGAGTAAAGAGGGTATTTTTTAGATAATGTTTTTTTAAACCATATAAGTTATATAAGTTCATTTTAATTGAGCATCATTTTTTTTGTTCCTTAAGGACATTTCAAACTGAGCTAGGCTTATATTTCTATTATAACTTATATGGTTTAAAAGAGAATGCGAATATGGTTTTTTAAAGAAAATTGCGTATTTTCGATATTCATTTATTATTCAACTAAACAGATCAAATATGGGATTTTTTTCAGAATTTAAGGAATTTGCAATGAAAGGCAACGTAGTCGATTTGGCTGTCGGTGTAATCATTGGAGCTGCTTTTGGTAAAATTGTAAGCTCGTTAATCGAAGATGTAATTACGCCGCTGTTATTGAAACCTGCTTTAGATGCTGCACATATGTCAACTATCGAACAATTAACTGCTTTTGGAGGAGTCAAATATGGTGTTTTTATTTCTGCAGTAATCAATTTTATTATTGTTGCTTTTGTTTTGTTCTTAATAATAAAAGGAATAAACCACGCTAAAAAGAAAGAAGTTCCTGCGCCGGCAGCTCCAGCAGCACCAACTCAAGAAGAGTTGCTTACACAAATTAGAGATTTATTAAAAAATAAATAAAAATACAATACCGCTACACTAAGTCTAACTTAACCGCCTTCTAAAGAGGCGGTTTTTTTACAAAATGTTTGTTTTGTAACATTTTGTTATTTTTTGTGAATAGCCTTGTGGAAACTTTTATTATACTTACTTTTGCGTAACAAAATAGATTAATTGATTATTTAAAAATATAAAAATGAGAATTGCAGTTGTAGGCGCTACTGGAATGGTAGGCGAAGTAATGCTTAAAGTATTAGCAGAAAGAAACTTTCCTGTTACAGAATTAATCCCTGTTGCATCAGAAAGATCAGTAGGAAAAGAAGTTGAATATAAAGGAACCAAATATAAAGTAGTAGGATT
>NZ_DHEI01000012.1:0-2520 GCF_002399805.1 Flavobacterium sp. UBA4854 | reverse complement strand
GATACTTCATTAGAGTGGGCTCCAAAATTTGCTGCTGCTGGAACAACTGTAATCGACAACTCTTCTGCATGGAGAATGGATCCAACAAAAAAATTAGTAGTTCCAGAAATCAATGCTGATGTTTTAACTAAAGAAGATAAAATTATTGCAAACCCAAACTGTTCTACTATTCAAATGGTATTAGCTTTGGCTCCTTTGCACAAAAAATACAACATCAAAAGAATCATTGTTTCTACTTACCAATCTATCACAGGAACTGGTGTAAAAGCGGTTAAACAATTAGAAAACGAGTACGCTGGAATTCAAGGTGATATGGCTTACAAATATCCTATTCATAGAAATGCAATTCCACATTGTGACAGTTTTGAAGAAAACGGATATACTAAAGAAGAAATGAAGTTAGTTCGTGAAACTCAAAAAATCCTTTCTGATAACACAATCAGAGTTACAGCTACTGCAGTTCGTGTACCAGTTGTAGGCGGACACAGTGAAGCAGTAAACGTTGAGTTTACAAATGATTTTGAGGTAAATGAAGTTCGTGAAATCTTACACAACACCGATGGAGTAGTGGTTCAAGATAATTTAGATACCTTTACTTACCCAATGCCATTGTATGCAGAAGGTAAAAATGATGTTTTTGTTGGAAGAATTCGTCGTGACGAAAGCCAGCCAAATACATTAAACATGTGGATTGTTGCTGACAACTTAAGAAAAGGAGCTGCAACAAACACAATCCAAATCGCTGAATATTTAATTAAAGCTGGTTTGGTATAATTGAGAGATTAAATAAAATTGTTATAAAGAGAAAACCGTAATTGCAGTAATGTAATTACGGTTTTTTTGATTTTATGAATGTCTTGATTTGGTGGTTTTGTGGCTTTTTTAGCATTATAATTAATTTATGTAAAGTTATATTTGTGGAATAGATTTAAATTAAAATTTATGGCATTCCCAATAGATATAAAATATATAATTGAAACAGAAGATGAATTAGGAGTCAAATTTCCTAAATTATTTAAAGAAAAAATGATAAAAGAGAATGGAGGTGAAGCTGAAACAGAATATGATTATTGGAATCTTTATCCCTTTTTTGATAAAAGTGATAAAAAAAGAATAAGCAGAACCTGCAATCATATTATTTTAGAAACTAAACAGGCAAAAGAATGGAGTAATTTTCCTTTAAATGCAATTGCTATTGCAGGAAATGGATCTGGAAATCAATTAATTCTTATTCCTTCAGATAATAGTGAAATGCTAAGTGAAGAGATATTCTTTTGGAATCATGAAACTGGAGAAAAAGAGAAAGTGGCAGAAAGTATTCAGGAATTAATAGAGGATTAAAAACAAAATTGCCCTAAAAAGAAAACCGTAATTACAGTAATGTAATTACGTTTTTTTTGATTTGCCTAATTGCCTTATTTTAATAGTTTTATAGCTTACTCTTGCGATTTATAGATTTATAGAGGCTTATTTTTGCGGAAATAAAGAAGTATAAATCTGTCAGTAAAAAATGAAATCACGAACAATATATGGACTTAAAAGTTCAAAGAAAGATGAAAAAACAATCGTAAAAAGAATTAACGATTATTTAGAGATTCATGATAGAACTATGTCTAAATCAAAAAATAAGGGCATGCTTGATGCAAGGCTGCCACATGTTTTAAAGCATTTCTATTGGAATTTAAATAAAAGCAAAGGAACTTACTTTGAGATTTTTTCAAATGAAGATTCTATGGGAAATTATTATAACGAAAAAAATAAAGACCTTGGATGGATTATAAAGGCTCGTATCGATTTAACTCATCCTATGTATGAAAAAGAGGCAACAGAATTATTTCTTAAAGAAATTCTAGACGTAACAGGTTTTGAATATTTTATTTTAGAAGAAAAAGAAAATGATTAGAACTTTTTAAATTGAAATAGATTTTAGAGCAATTAATAAGGATTATTGTTGAAAAAAAAGTAGTAATTGCAGTAATGTAATTACTGTTTTTTTATGTGAAAAAACTTTTTAGCTTGTCCATTAAATAAGTAAATTAGCATTTAAAATTTATATTTTATGAACTTCGATAGCTTTAAAATAATTCCGAACTATAATACACAAAAAACAGACTTATTTATTGCAGATGAAGAAGAAATTCTAGCTTGCGAAAAGACTTTGAATATCACTTTTGATGAAGATTATAAAGAGTATGTTCAAAAATACGGAAGTGGGATTTTAGGTGGTACTTACGTAAGAGTATATCTTCCCGAAACCATTGTCTTAACTCTAGAAGAATGGAAAAACCGAATTACTGAATATTGGTTTTGGGATGAAGGAAAAGAAGTTTTAACGAAGGAAGAAGTGCTTAGCTCTATTCGAATTGGAGATACTTTTGATGGAGATGAAATTATTTTTTTAAACAATCAATATTATATTCTGCCGCGTTATAGCGAAATGATTTATAAAGCTGGAAATTCGTTGGAAGAAGCTATTTCTTGGCTTTGTTCATCTGGTATTTTAACAGAAGCATTTTCTGA
>NZ_DHEI01000014.1:0-33325 GCF_002399805.1 Flavobacterium sp. UBA4854 | reverse complement strand
TTTGGAATATTTTTAAATTCAGTAAAAAGTTCTTTCAGCAAACCTTTACTTCCTAAATATTTAATACGGAATTGTTCTAACGATTCTTTATTTTTCTCATTAAAGGCTTTAGCTTCCTCTATGTGCTGTTTTATCTTATCTATCATTTTCCTTCGATAATTGAGAGTACAAATTTAGTGTTTTTAGTTGAAAGTGTGCGGTCTCAGTCGCAGTTTTAGGTTTTCTGTAAATTATTTTATCAGATTTAACTTTTCTTCAACTTGTTTAATCTTTACATGCCAATAATCTAAACCTTCCTGATTGGTTACTATTTCCTTTTTGTAATTAGGAGAAATACTGCTTAGTTTATGCCAATTTTTATTTAAATCGCGCTCTTTTTCTTGTTTTGTTGTGGGTTCAATTCTGCTGCGCCAAAAGTTCATATTTTCAAGGTACCTTTTTTTTATGTCTTCAAAATACTCCATTAATTTTTCTTTTGAACTCGGAATATAACCAGGCCCGCTGCAACCGCAGGAGTGAAACGTAATGCCTACAGAAAATAAACTTTTAATATGCTCCCACTTTTTGATATCGTCTTTTTTAGGCGATTCAAAATCGAGTCCCATATTAGCCATAAATTCTCCGCATTGCGGACATTTGGCTTCAAAAACCGATGTTTCTCCTTTTTTTATATCAACCATCAATCTTCTTTTAAAGGTCTTTCGACAATTAAAACAAGCATAATGGGGTTTATAAGATGTCATTGCGTATCTGCACATTTTTTTAATTTTAGTCTCAGTTTTCAGTGACAGTTTACAGTCTCAAAAGCTGAAAAACTGAGACTGCGACTGTAAGCTAAAAAACTACTCAATCAATTTTCTTTCTAAAAAATAACTTACAATCGCTTCTTTCATTAAAACCGATTGTTCACCGGCTTTTAACGGCGGTAAATTTTCTTTTACTTTGTAATGAGGCCAGCCTTCATCGTCGAAATATTCGAATTCATAAAATCCGTATGGCTCTAGCAATCGACAGATGGCAATGTGCATTAAATTCAGTTTTTCGTCTTTTTTATATTCACGGTGTACTTTTCCGTACTCCTGAACTCCGATTAGGTAAATTATGGCATCCAAATCTAGATCTTCGCCTTGCGAAAATTGATTAGAAAGTATATCAACGAGCTTTTCCCAGCGCTCTTTTAATTGTGTATCTCTAGACATTTAATTTATGATTTTAGATTGTAGATTTTAGATTGCTGATTTAAAAATCACTTCTGAAGGGGGCAGAATGCAATCTGAACTCTAAATTTGATTTGCAAAGATACAGAGTTCAAACTCAATGTACCTAAAAAAAATAAATACATCGAAAAACAGAACAGCAAAAACCTCTCAACCTTTGTCACTATGAACCTTTGAACCTAAAAAAAGATATATATTTGCGCCTTATTAAACACCAAACCCAAACATGAGTTTTTTTGATATTATCGTTGGTGCACTTTTGTGTTATAGTTTATACAAAGGCATTAAAAACGGACTTTTTGTAGAAGTTGCTTCTTTTATTTCTTTGTTGTTAGGAATTTATCTTGCGATTAAATTTTCTTCGCTAATGACAGGAATGATTTCAAAACATGTTTCTTGGAATCCGACCAACATTCAGATTACGGCTTTTATCCTGACTTTTATTTTAGTTGTAATTGGCGTTTATTTCTTAGCGAAAATATTAACCGGAATTGCTGATTTTGCCATGTTAGGTTGGATGAATAAACTTGGTGGAGGATTTTTCAGGATTTTAAAAACTATTCTTATTCTAAGCATTTTTATTGCTTTGTTCGAAAAGATTAATTTCAATCACACTTTTGCCAAACAAGAAACTTTAGACAAATCTATTTTTTATAATCCGGTAAAAAAAGTAGCAGCATTTGTTTATCCATCAATTGAAAAATGGTACGAAACGTTTAAAAAAGATCATTCTGAGAAACCAGAAGAAAAAGAACAAACTACAAACAAGGAATAATTCATTTTGTCAGGCTGAATGAAGTTGAAGCCTCTCGTTTACAAATAAAGAAACCCGACAGGTTTTAAAAACCTGTCGGGTTTAACTATAAAATTGAATATCTTTTTAAAAATTGATTTCTTTCTTTTCTCCTTTTTTCAAAACAACCTCTTGTTTTTTATCTCCATAAATCAAAGTTGTTTTTCCTCCATTTTTAGAAGAAACAATTACTTTTTCTGGCTTTTTATTGTTCCAATTCATTTCGATTTCAAAACCGCCTCTTGCGCAAATTCCTTTTACAGAACCTTCTGACCAAGCATCTGGTAAAGCGGGAAGCAATCTAATTTCATTTTCGTCTGACTGAACCAACATTTCTGCAACCGCAGCTGCGCCTCCAAAATTACCATCGATTTGAAATGGCGGATGTGCGTCGAATAAATTCGGATATGTTCCTCCTCCTCTTCTTGGCGTTTCTGTTTTTTTACCATCTGGATCAACGTAGCGCAACAATTCACGGAACATTTTATAGGCACGATTTCCGTCCCAAAGTCTTGCCCAAAGATTGATTCTCCAACCTTTTGACCAACCAGTGGTTTCGTCGCCTTTTATTTCTAATGTCTTTTTTGAGGCTTCGGCTAAATCTGGAGTTTTTAAAGGTGTAATATGATCGCCAGGAAAAAGCCCGAATAAGTGAGATTGGTGACGATGTTTTGGATCATTATCGTCCCAATCAAAATACCATTCTTGAAGATTTCCTTTTTTACCAATTTGGTACGGATGCAAATTGGCTAAATCTGCTTCCATTTTTTTTACAAACTCAGCATCAATGTTTAAAATTTTAGCAGCTTTAATCGTTTTATCGAAACATTCACGAATCATTGCCAAGTCGGCTGTTCCTCCATACATCGTTGCTCCTACAAAACCATCAGCCAGTTTATATTGATTTTCAGGCGAAGTTGATGGAGCTGTAATCAAATTTCCTTTTTTATCTTCTACTAGCCATCCCATACAAAATTCTGCCGCACCTTTCATTAAAGGATATCCTTCATTCTTTAAATAATCTTGATCTTTAGTAAAAATATAATGTTCCCAAATATGTGTACTCAACCATGCTCCTGCCATTGGCCAACAAGCCCACATTGGATCTTCTTTTCCAAATTGTCCAACCGGATTGGTCATCGCCCAAATGTCTGAATTATGCGCTGCTGCCCAACCCGACTTCACTCCATAAAAAGTCTCAGCAGTAACTTTTCCAGTCACTGAAAGGTTTTTTATAAAACTTAAAAGTGATTGATGCATTTCTGAAAGATTGGTGTTTTCTGCCAACCAATAATTTTCTTCCAGATTAATATTCATTGTATAATTACTACTCCAAGGCGGATTTAAATATGGATTCCAAAGTCCCTGTAAATTAGCTGGAACGCCTATTGTTCTTGAAGAACTTATTAGCAAATATCGTCCATAATTAAAATAGAGGATTTCTAGATTTTTATCTTCTTTTCCGTCAACGTAGCGTAATAAACGTTCATCTGTTGGTAAATCTGGCGCTGTAGTTTTGCCTAAATCTAAAGTAACACGATTATAGAATTTTTGATGATCAGCAATATGTGCGGCTTTTAATTTGTCGTATGACTTTGTAAAAGCATTATTTAATTCTTTTTTTGCAATTGGCTCTGCTACTCCATCAATTGATGGAGATTTATCAAATCCCGTAAAACTGGTTGCTACAGCAACATAAATTATTGCTTCTGTTGCATTTTTTACACCCAAAGTTGTATCTGTGTTTACTATTGTTCCATCAGTATTTTTAATTTTTAATAGAGAGGTAAAACGTGTCCCTTTAATGATCTTTTGCTCTTTTAAAGTTTCTTTTTTCAGATGAGCTAATGCCTTCTCCCTATCAAAATAACCTGCTGGAAGATACTCCTGAGTATATTTAAAATAACCAGGATTCTCATGCATTGGAGCGCGCCCAATAAGAGAAAGAACATTTTTTTTAATTTCAACCTTTGATTCTAACAAACTGCTGCTTTCTATGTCAAAATTTAAAGCACCTTTTTTGTTGCTTGTCAATTTAATAATCATAATTTGATCTAGAGCCGAAACAAAATATTCTCTCGTAAATTTTACACCATTGATTTCATAAGTAATCTTTGAAGTCGCATTCGAAAGATCTAACTCTCTGTAGTAATTTGAAACTTCTCCTGTATGATGATTTTTTATTTCCAATGTTCCAAGGGGCGCATAAGATTCTGAGTTTTTCCCTTGAATTTTTTTATTCAATTCTTCAGCCAACTTATAATCTTCTTTATTAAATGCATCACGAATTGCTGGCAGATTATTAGATGCATTGCTATTCATGTATGGATAGACGGGCTCGCCAGACCAAAGCGTAATGTCATTCAGATAAATTTTATCCAAATTTACTCCTCCAAAAACGGTTGCTCCCATTTTTCCGTTTCCTAAAACTAAGCTTTCTTCAAAGAATTCGGCTGGTTGTTTGTACCATAAAACATTTTTGGATTGCGCTGAAATGGTTGTATAGTAAAACGTGAGAAGTAAGACGAGAAATGTTTTTTTCATAAAGGTTAAATTCATTTTGGAACGTTTTTATGTTACCGATCAGATGTTCCTACGGAACATTTTTTTTTATATCCATTTTGATCAACGGATTTCATCCGTTGCTACCGATGAAATGTTCCTAACGGAACATCATCAATTTGTTTTCTTTACTTTTTAGTACGAACTACTTGCTCACTTCATATTTCTCATTTGCCGTAATCATTTTCCAATTATCCGTTCTGAAAGGCGATGCAGGGAATTTTTCTTTATTAAAGAGATTAATCGCCGTATCGTCGTCTGCCCAACCGTAGTGTACTGCAACTGGATTTTGAATTTGATCGCTTGAAACGATTATTTTGTTGTCTTTAATTATCGCTTTCGCGGAATGAAAAACTTTGTCGGCACCTGCAATTTCGAAACCTTTTAATTCATCATTATTTGGCGTTGATAATCCGCTGCCAATATTATCGAAACTTAAGATAATCTGGTTTCCTTTTATTTCTTGATATTTATAAGTTGGTCCGCTGTGAACTTGTTTTTTGCCGTAAATGTTATTCATCGCAATCGCTGCCAAACGCAAACCAATGTCTTGTTTGTTTGTTGGATGAATATCTTTGGCGTTTCCAATATCGGTTGTAACCGCCATTCCGGTGTTTGGTAATTTTAAAGTTTCAGATTGTGCTTCGCGAAGTTCTGCCCAACGGCTTCCTTTTTGGCTGTTGCCGCCAAATTCGTCAAAAGTGGATAATTGAACGAAATAGAAAGGGAAATTGCCTTGTTTAAATTTGGTTCTCCAATCGTTGATCATTAACGGAAATGCTTTTTTGTATTGTTTTGCTCTCCAAACATTCGCCTCTCCTTGATACCATAAAACACCTTGCATTGCGTAAGGAACCAACGGATTTACCATTGCATTGTACAATAATGACGGATAACTGTTTGGCGAAACTTCGATTCTTACTTTAATAACGTTGAATTTCCAAAGTCCTTCAAGTGGAAAGTTTGAATCTTTAAAATCAATTTTTAAATCTTCTGGATCGCCATAGATTCCGCCGCCGCCGCTGTAATCTGTAATTCTAACTGCGATTACGTTTGTTCCTTCTTTTAGGATATTTGCTGGGATTTGATAAATTCTTTTCTTGTCCCAAAGATTATTGGTTCCAACTTCAACGCCGTTTACATAGGTTTTGTCTTCATCATCTACTTTTGCTAAATGTAAAACGGCTTGTTTTTTGGCTTGTTCTGCTGTTAAAACTATTGTTTTTCGCATCCAAACAATTCCGTCTATATTTCCTATTTGCTGGTTTTCCCAAAGTGATGGCACTTTTATTTCTGGCCAGTTTTTATCTTGAAAGTCTAGATTTTTGAATTGCTCTTCGTTTTCCATTGAAACATCAAAACCTTGTACTTTTTTCAGATTATCTAAAACCGATTTTTTATAGGTTTCAAAAATAGCATTGATATCTACCGTTGGCACATTGGCAATCATCGATTTAAACTCGTCACTTTTTTCGAAAGCTTCACGGCTTGTCCAAGTTTCTACATTGGTTCCGCCCCAAGAAGTATTGATGATTCCGATTGGGATTTTTAATTCTGAATATAGTTTTCTAGCAAAGTAATATCCAACCGCTGTAAAGTTGCCTACATTTTCTTTGTTAGCTTCTTCCCATTTACCTTGTTTTAAATCGTCTTTTGGAGTTCCGCTTAAATCTTGTGCAACGCCAAAATGACGAATCATTGGATAATCGGCACTGCTAATTTCTTTTTCAGCATTCATGGTTTTGAAAACCTGAAATTCCATATTCGATTGTCCGCTGCAAATCCAAACTTCTCCAACCAAAACATTTTTAATAGTAATTTGATTTTTTCCAATTACGATTAATTCAAATGGTCCGCCGGCTTTTTCAGCAGCTAAATTTACCGTCCATTTTCCATTTTTATCAGCCGTAGTTTTCTTGATTTGTTTGTTAAAATGAATTTCTACACTTTCATTTGCATCTGCAAAACCCCAAATCGGAATTTGCTTGTTTCTTTGGAGTACCATTCCCTCAGAGAATATTAAAGGCATCCTCACATTAGCATTAGCTAAAACACTAATTAACAGAAAAATAAATATTACACTCTTTTTCATTTTTTTAATTTAAATATTTTTTTAACCATATAAGTGATATAAGTAAATATAAATTCTTAAAATAGATTAAACTTAAATTATCTTATATCACTTATATGGTTTAAACTATTTTTTTTACTTTAATCCGTCTATTAAAGCGTTTAAAGCCTGCGTATCAAAAACGGTATTATCGCTTCTATTTATAATCCCGAAACCATTATTTCCTAAGCTTCCTTCATCCCAATAAAAAGGTAATAATCCGTTTGCTTTTGCTGTTTTTACCACCGTTTTTAAATAATACGCTCTTGAATTTAAATGTAAAGTCAAAGCATCTCCAGTTAAAGTTGTTCTTCTAATTGCTCCAAATTCTCCTAAAAGAACTGGAATTCCTTTGTCGACAAACTGTGTTTTCATCAATTTGAAATTCTTTTCTAAATCGGCTTCTTCTCCCCAAGTTGGATTTCGTTCAGTATCGGTTGCAGAATGAAATCCTGCTCCCCAGTAATAGAACATTTTACCCCAAGTTTCGTCTTTGGTTAAACCAGCAAAATTCCATGGAGAATAGTAATGCACTTCGACTATCATTCTGCCTGCAACTTTATCTGTTGGCAATGTAGTCATTAATTTGTTTGTTTTTTCGATATCTGTTGTTGGCCCTTGAACTACCAAAACTCGAGTTGCATTTTTTCCTCCAGTAGAACGAACAGCATCAATAAACGTTTGGTGATACGAAGTCAAAACTGCCATTTGCGTTGCATCTTCAACCGCCGGTTCATTGGCGCTTGCAAAAAGTAAATGTTCGTCAAATCCGCGTAAATGAGTTGCGATTTGTTCCCAGAAAGCTTTTTGTTTTGCATTCGTTTCAACTTTTTTAGCTTCTGTGATATTATTTTCTAGCCAACCGCCGTCCCAATGGATATTTACGACTACATACATATCATTATCTACGCAATATTGTACCACTTCTTTTACTCTATCAAGCCACTCTGTTTTGATTTTGGCCGTTGTAGCATTTTCTAAATTTTGATTCCAAGAACATGGAATACGAATAGCATTGAATCCGTTTGCTTTTACGGCGTCAATCAAAGCTTTTGTTACTTTTGGATTTCCCCAAGCAGTTTCGCCTCCAGTTGCTTCCAAAGTGTTTCCAATATTCCATCCTAATTTAATTTTTGCAGCCAACTCAACAGCAGAACTTCCCATTCCAGAAGCATCTGCCGCAATTGGATTGGTGTTATAACTAGGATACAAACCTGCAACAACTGTAGCTGCAGTTTGCGAAACCGCTATTGTAACCGTTTTTGCCTCATTTGAGCTTAACGTGATTGAAGCTGTTCTGGTAGTCGTTTCTGTATTGGCAGAAGCGGTTACTCTAACAATTACACTTCCTTTACTTCCAGTTGTCTGACTCACTTTTAACCAGCTTTCAGAACTAGCCAAATTCCAAACTGCGGCTTCTGAATTAATAGTGATATCTGAAGTATTTTCTTTGCCGTCAAAATCAATTTTATTGGTACTTGCAGTAAGTGTTTTTATCGTTGTTTCTGGTGTGCTTTCTTT
This sequence comes from Flavobacterium sp. UBA4854, assembly GCF_002399805.1. Classification (NCBI taxonomy): domain Bacteria; kingdom Pseudomonadati; phylum Bacteroidota; class Flavobacteriia; order Flavobacteriales; family Flavobacteriaceae; genus Flavobacterium; species Flavobacterium sp. UBA4854. Next base: position 25,122 of record NZ_DHEI01000014.1, on the reverse strand, counting down.
GTCTGAACTGCAGGCTAAAACGCCTAAAAAAGCAAAACATAATACAAAACTCAAGATATAGTCTTTGATTGTTTTTTTCATTTCGTTTGGTTTAAGTTAAGTTAAGTTTTTAAAATCAACGCCAGCTTTTAGTGGGCTGGCGTTAATAGTTTGGTTATTTTATAGCAATAAAAAGTTTTATTTAACTGTTACTTGAATTTCTTTTTTGATGTCTCTAGAAGAAGTTCCTACTTTTAAAGTATATTTTCCTGGTTCAACTGTCCATTTTTTAGAAGCAACATCATAATATGCCAATTCTTTTACAGGAACTTTAATTGTTATTTTTTCTGAACTTCCAGCCTTAACAGCAACTTTTTTGAAACCTTTTAATTCTTGTGCCGCACGAGTAATTTTAGAATCAGATTTTGAAGTATATAACTGTACTACTTCTTTTCCGTCTGCTTTTCCTGTGTTTTTAACATCTAAAGAAACTTCTATTACATCATTTTGAGCATACGAATCTTTGTCTGCTTTTACGTTATCTAAAGCAAAAGTGGTGTATGATAATCCGTAACCAAAAGGATATAATGGCGTAACGTTTTTAGTGTCAAACCAACGGTATCCAATTAAAAGTCCTTCGGTATAATTTACTGTTTTGTCTCCAGGGAAACTGTTTGTAGCATGTGCAGGAGAATCCTTTAAAGCTACTGGCATTGTCCAAGGTAATTTTCCTGACGGATTTACTTTTCCTAAAATAACATCGGCCAAAGCATTTCCGCCTTCAGAACCATTAAACCAACTCCAAACCAAAGCTGAAGTTTTTTGGCTCACTTCATTAATATCAAATGGAGCACCAGCCACCATAACTACAATAGTTTTTGGATTTACAGCCAATACTTGTTTGATTAATTCTTCTTGTCCGAATGGCAAATGTAAATCTCTACGATCTGAAGCTTCTGTTTCGTAATCACGATTTGAACCCGCAAAAATAATCGCCACATCAGAGTTTTTAGCCGCTTCTACTGCTTCTTTAACTTTTGCTGGATCTAGTTCATCAATTGTAACTGGTCCATTAGCCGTGATATTCCCTAAATTTCCTCTGTTCTTTTTATCGTAACGCTCTAAATATCCTTCCGCATAATTGATTTTGATTGAAGAAGGCAATCTGTTTTTAAGACCTTCAAGAGGTGTAACTTCTCTTTTCGTTTTCACTCCAGCTCCAAATCCGCCCAAAGCATTTTTCTTTGTCGCGTTGTTTCCAATCACTGCGATAGATTTTACTCCGTCTAGTTTTAAAGGCAATGCATTATTTTCGTTTTTCAACAATACAATCGCTTCAGCTGCAATTTTGTAAGCATCTTGGTAATGTGCTTCGGTTGCGATACTTCCTTTAGCACGCTCGCCACCGCCCATTGCTTTCACTTGGAATAAAACTCTTAAAATGCGTTTTACATGCAAATCAATTTCTTTTTCTGAAACTTCTCCAGATTTTACAGCCGCGATTAATTTATCTGCCAAGAAAAATTCATTGAAAGGTTTTGGCGTTCCCATTTCAATATCTAAACCGCTTTTCAAAGATTTTGCTGTAGAATGCACCGCAGCCCAATCTGAAACCACAATACCTTTAAATCCCCATTCATCACGAAGGATTTTATTCAGCATATAATCATTTTCACATAAATATTCTCCTCTGAATTTATTGTAAGCTCCCATGATACTGTAAGCTTTTGCTTCTTTTACAGTAGCTTCAAAAGCTGGAAGATAAATTTCGCGAAGTGTACGTTCGTCAATTTGCACATCTACAAAATCACGATTGGTTTCCTGATTGTTTGCTGCATAGTGTTTTACACAAGCCATTACATCTTTTTCCTGTAAACCTACAACCAAAGGCACTGCGATTTTTTTATTCAAAAACGGATCTTCTGACATGTATTCGTAAGTCCTTCCTCCAAGTGGAGTTCTTACCATATTAATTGCTGGAGAAAGCAACATATCTTTATCTCTTGCACGTAATTCTTCTCCTAAACTGGTTCCAAAAGTATGTGCCATTTCTGCGTTCCAAGTTGCTGCCAAAGCACCACCTGCTGGATAATACGTTGCAAAATCGTTTGTCCATCCTGCCGGAGCCCAATTGTCTCTAGAAATTTCTTCACGAACTCCTAACGGACCATCGGCCATTTTTAATTCTGGAATTCCTAAACGTTTTACTCCTGTGTTAGCAAACATACTATTACCGTGGAGCATTCCTATTTTTTCTTCTAATGTCATTTGCGAAATCAGCTTGTCGATTTCAGCATCATGTTCAGTACCTATTTCTTTTCCAACGTATTCTTCAGTCTCCGCCGAATTTGAAGCTACAGTCGGTGTTTCATTTTTACAAGAAGTAAATAATGCAAAAACCAAAGCCGCCGAAAGGTATATCATTTTGTTTTTCATAGATAGTTAGGTGTTTTTTGAATTTAAAGATCCTTGATTCCTCACACGTCATCTTTAAATCAAGTTAATACTGCTTTTATGTTTGTGGTTTTATCTGAAATTATTGTTTAATCAAATTCAGCATTACAACATCATTTTCATTGATTTTGAATTCTTTGCTGAAAGTTCCTTTTGCGTCAATTGTAATTTTTTCTGTAGCAATTGGCGCTCCGTTATTTTTCTCTTTTATTGAATTGACTTGTTGACGTGTTAACTGACTTGGTTTATTCATTGCTAAATAATCCGCGTAAGCGTCGTTTACTTTGTACCCAACTTTGTAAATTTCCAATACATATTTTCCTTTTTGCATTCCGTCCACTTCAATTTTGACTTTTCCTTTTTCTTTTGATGGAAGATCTTTAATGTAATAGGTCTGATTTAGCTCTTTATCTCCTGGATGCGTATTCGTAAAATCCCACAATAAAACCTGAACATCTCCTTTTGCATTTTTAGAAGTCCAAGAAGCTTTATCAGAATTTTGAAGCTCTGTTTCTCCTAATTTATTCATTAAATAATAAGAGAAATAAGCCGGTTTTTTAATTCCCTGCGTATTCAACAATCCGAAACCGCCGTGAAAAGGCGTAAATCTTGGCCCTGCTTCTTCAAAAATATCCGTAAAAACCCAATATGACATTGAGTTTGCTGCGTTTCCAACTTGTTTTATTTTCTGCAAAATATACGCTGCCGAATGATAGCTGTCATGAATTGGATCTGCAGGAGTATAAGAGGTACTCCATTCGGTATAATGCAATTCTAAATTTGGTTTAGCCGAAGCTGCAATTTGTTTTCTTGAATTTAAAATATCACCGCTTACGCTAAATTCATCCTGACTTAAAATAGTTCCTGATGTTCCAAATTCATCCAGATATCCGTGTTTAACACCGTAAGTATGTGTCGAAACAAAATCCATTGGCACATTATTCTTTGCGCAAAAGTCAATTGTTTCAGGAACCCACGCTGCTCCTGCCGTTGCTGGGCCGCCAACTCTATAGGCTGCGTTTACACTTTTTATTGCTCTAGCGCTATATTCATATAATTTAAAATAATCTGCCTGCGTTCCTGTCCAAAAACCTGGTGATAAATTGGGTTCATTCCAAACTTCAAAATACCAAGTTTTTACTTCTTCTGCTCCGTATCTTTCTGTGAAATGCTGAGTCAAGTTTTTAATTAAATCTTCCCATTTTTTATAATCTTTTGGAGGCGTAACATTTCCTTTCCACCAAAAAATGGTTTCTTTTCCGCTTGCTAAAGCATTTGGCATAAAACCCAATTCCACAAATGGTTTCATTTTTAGACTAATAATATAATCGAACAAAACGTCTACATATTGGTAATTGTATTCTGGATTTCCTTTTTCGTCTTCACGATAAACGGCCATATCATCGGTCAATAAACCATGAAATCGAATATACTTAAAATCGCATTCTTTTTTTACCAATGCCAATTGCTGCTGCCAATCTGCACGAAGACCTTCATTTGCTCTTCCTGCACCGATGCATTCTTTGAACATGGTGTTTAATTTTCCCGCTTCTTTTTTGAAATCTACTTTTATAATTCTGTTTTGAGAATCAGCGTTTGTTGCTTGTGCAAATGATTTAAAGCTTGCCAAACCAACAAAAACAAATAGTATAATTAGACTTTTTTTCATGTTTAAGTTTTATTCTTTTACAATTATTTAGCTGAAATTTTCTTTTTCAGAAGTATATTATCTGAAGAATTTCCTATCTGAATCTCAATTGCATTTTTTTCTAGTTCGAACACTTGTTTTGCAGTATTCCAATATTCTAAATCTTTTGCTTTTACAATCAAATCAACATTTTTGGTTTCTCCAGCTTTAAAGAAAACTCTCTTAAATGCTTTCAATTCTTTTTCTGGTCGTTCTACTTTCGATTCTAATTGTTTTACATAAATCTGAACCACTTCATCGCCATCTTTATTTCCAGTATTTGTAATAGAAACTGTCACTTTTAATTCTTCATTTCTCGAAATAGTTTCAGAACTCGTTTCAATCGAATTGTATTTGAAAGTCGTATAACTTAATCCGTAACCAAAAGCATATAATGGTTCCTTTTTGAAATACATATAGGTTCTCCCATTTCGAATGTTATAATCCAATAAATCTGGAAGATCGGTAATATCTTTTACCCAAGTTTGCGTTAAACGTCCTGCAGGATTATAATCTCCAAATAAGACATCTGCCAATGCTGTTCCTGTTTCCTGACTATTCTGCGCCATATGCACAATTGCTGGAACATTTTCCTGAGTCCAATTGATTGCATAAGGAAAACTGCTGATTAATGCCACCACTGTTTTCGGATTTGCCTGATAAACTAACTTAATCAAATCTTCTTGTTCTAAAGTTAGAGATTGGCGGTCAACCGCTTCTTTTCCTTCACTTGGAACAGGACAATTTGCCCATCCAGCATTACAAACCGGATGATTTCCAACAACCATAATTACAAAATCTGCTTTTTTTGCTATTGCTGCTGCTTTTCCGTCAATGTTATTTTTTGCGACTAAAACTTCAACATTATTTCCCAACTTCTTTTTTATTCCTTCCAAAGGTGTAACAACATAAGGAGGTGTTCCGCTGTACCAGTCCAAAAGCACTTCATCTGCTCGAGGTCCAATTACGGCAACTGTTTTTATTTTTTCTTTTTGTAAAGGCAGAAATCCGTTTTCATTTTTCAATAAAACAATAGATTTTTGAGTTGCCTCTAAAGCGATTTTTTTGTGCGCTTCTGTTTTCCAAGGATCAATTGTGTCTTTATCTTTTCCTATTTTCGAATATGGATTTTCTTCTGAAGCATCAAGCATTCCAAGTTTTATCATTACTCGATAATTCCCGCGCAAAACTTCATCAAGATCTTTTTCTTTCAAATATCCATTAGAAAGAGCGCCATAAACTCCATCTACAAATTCATCCAAAAATTGGTTAATACCCGCTTTTACAGCTGCAGCCGCTCCTAAGTATTTATCTGCATAATATTTATGATCTGAAAGAAGCAGTTTAAAAGCACCTCCATCGGTACAAATAATACCATTCTGTCCCCATTCTTTCTGCGTAATATTTTTAAGCATCGGATGCACCATTGCTGGAATTCCATTTACTTTGTTATATGCCGCCATATAAGCACGCGAACCTCCTTCAACAACTCCCATTTGAAAAGGAAGCGCATAATATTCTCTCCAAAGTCTTTCATCAAAATCAGATGATGTATAGGTTCTTCCATCTTCATTGCTGTTTGCCAAAAAATGTTTCATCAACGAAGCCGTTTGCCAGTATTTGGAGTTATTTCCTTGTAAACCTTTTACGAAAGCAACCGTCATCGTTCCGTTAAAAAAAGCATCTTCTCCGTAACTTTCTTCCGTACGTCCCCAGCGTAGATCTCTTGCAATATCTGCATTTGGAGCACGAACTACCAGTCCGCCTCGATTGTATTTTTGCAAAGCAAAACGCGTTTCATAACCTTCTACATTTGCTACTTTTTGAAGAAGTTCAACATCCCAAGTTTCTCCTAAGCCATACGCTTGAGGAAAAGTGGTTGTTGTTAATGGATTTTTATTTTTTCCTCCCCATTCGCCTGGTCCTCCTAAAGCTAAACCATGCAATCCTTCTACATGACCTGTACCAATAAGCCCTAATCTTTTTACTGACGGATTTGTGCTTAAAGCCTGAACTTTTTCATCCAGCGTCATCAAAGACAGCAAATTATCAATACGCTTTTCAGTATCTAAATTTGGATTCTGAAAAGGATATTGCTTTTGCTGCGATAACATCAAATTAGCAGATAAAAGAAAAAAGATATAAAGAATACTGTTTTTCATTTTTTGGAAGAAGGACTAATTTTTTATTGTGTTTATAAACCCGACAGATTTTGAAAATCTGTCGGGGTTTAGAAATTAATAATTATAATTTTTTAAATCTCACTGCTCCACCGCCAGCGCCACCTAAATTCAATTTTAGAGAATCTGTAGATTTTACTGTTTTCTTAGAAATTGCCACTGCTTCTGGATTGTGTTTTTGATCTGTTCCTTCAGCATCAACATAAATTTGTGCTTCGTAAGTTGCATTTGGATCTAAGAATGACAATGAAACATTTACGTTTCTTGGATTTTCATTTGTTAAAGTTCCCAAATACCAATCAGCGCTATTTCTGTCTTTTCTTGCTGTTGTGATATATTCGCCAATTTTTCCTTCTAGAATTTTAGTGTCTTCCCAATCTGTTGGAACATCTTTTAAGAATTGTAAAGCTGGTTTTCCTTCATAATTTTCTGGAAGATCTGCCAACATTTGAATCGGAGAATAAATCGTCACATACAACGCCAATTGTTGCCCAACTGTTCCTTGAATTCTTTTTCCAGGATAACCTTGTTTTACCTCAACATCAAAAATTCCAGGCGTGAAATCCATTGGTCCAGAAAGTAATCTTGTAAACGGAATAATACTTAAGTGGTTTGGCGGATTTCCTTCGCTCCAAGCGTTATATTCTTGCCCGCGCGCTGCTTCTCTCGAAACCATGTTTGGATACGTTCTACGCTCACCTGTATCTTTAATCGATTCGTGATATAAAACCGCTAAATCATATTGTGCCGCTTTTTCTAAAATATATCTGAAATAATTTACTCCAAACTGTCCAAAGTGCATTTGTTTCATATTCAATTTAGAACCAACGTGACCAATTTTTACGGTGTGGATTCCAAGTTTTTTGTACAAAGCAAAACCTTCATCAACTTCTTTTAAATAGTTAATTAAGTTCGAACCTGTTTCGTGATATCCGATTAATTCGATGTTCTTTTTCTTTCCGTATTCCACTACTTTTTCTAAGTCGAAATTGTCTGCACTTTTTGTAAAGCTGAACATGTGCATGCGGTTTTCGTACCAACCCGGAGTCCAACCTTTGTTCCAGCCTTCGATTAATAAATGATGAAAACCTTCTTTTGCTGTAAAATCGATATATTCTTCAGCGTGTTTTGTAGTTGCACCTTGTTTATCGCTTTCCCAAAAAGTATATTTCCCGATGTGCATTCCCCACCAGATTCCTAAATACTTGTATGGTTTGAAATAGCTATTTGTATTTTTTAATTTGTTTGGTTCGTTTAGGTTTAAAACCAAATAAGAAGTGATTAATTCTCCCGGATTTTCTCCAATTTGAAGTGTTCTCCAAGAAGAAGTGAACGAATCTTTTACACGAACTTTTACTCCATCAGCCCAAGGCACTAAATCAGATTTTAACTCTGTTCCTTTAGTATTTACCAAAGTCATACTCGCAAAATCGATCAAGTTTGCTTCATGGAAACTTAACGCTAATCCGCTTTTACTTTCGATTGTTAGTGGAGTTAAAACTGTATCTAGTTTACTTACTGGAGCATCATTAAATAGATATTCATCGCGGTTTTCTCTGTTTGCAGGAATCCACCATGCTTTTCCATCTTCTTTTAAGTTGAAAGTCGTTTTTTCATCCATGATGAAAATACTGTCTTTTACATTTTGTTTCGGATAAACATATCTAAAAGCTACTCCGTCATCAAAAGCACGAAACTGAATTTGTAATTTTCTTTTGTTTCCTGTTTTTTGCTGTAAATCAACTACCAATTGATTGTAGTGGTTTCTAATGTTTTTCTTTTCTCCCCAAACTTGTTCCCAAGTTTCATCAAACGTAGAAGTTTTTGCTCCTTTGATTTCGAAGTTTGCGCTTAAGTCTTCATTTCCTTTCAATACAAATCCCATATCTGACGGAGAAATTACTTCTGTCTTTCCGTGAGAAACTGCGTATTTTGGAGCGTTTTTTACCAGCTCAAATTTGATTGTATTCTTTCCGTTTGGCGATGCCAATTCGTAAGCGTTTTTAGTTTTTTGACTATAGCCAACTGCTATTGAAAACAGTACAGCTGGGAGAATTAGATAGTTTTTCATGTTTTTTGGTATTATATTTTTTTTGCCACAGATTAAAAGGATTATATGGATTTTTGTTTATTTTTCTCTCGCAGATTGAGCTGATTGCTTCGCCTGTTCGCTATCGCTCGAGTGAGCTGATTTTAAATATTAAAAAAATCTGCTAAATCTGCTAAATCTGCGAGAGAAATAATCTTTTTAATCTGTGCAATCTGTGGCTATTTTTTTACCACGAATTACACCAATTATCACAAATTCAATTCGTGGAAATTCGTGGCTAACTCTTTTATTTTGCCCACTCGGTTTTAAAAGTGGTTTTTCCGTTTAACGGATTTGCTGCAACATCGAAATTGTTTCCGTTTTTGTTCACTTTTATTTCTTGTACTGCATCACCTTCAGGTAAAAATACTTTAGCTGTTGCCGAAGTCGTTTTATCGCTTGCGTAAACTTTTAATGTCAATTTGCTCCAATCCATATCTTTTGTAGACTGCGCTAAACCGATGTGTGGAATTGCTGTTCCATCTTTTACTAAAACTACGATTGGCACTTCACCAGCTTTGATTTTATGCCAACCAGATTGGTATACTTTTTTAGTTTGATAATCAATCCAAGTTCCTTCTGGAAGGTAAACGTCTCTTTCTTCAACTTCTTCAAAAAGCGGTGCAACCAACATACTTGATCCGAATAAATATTCGTTATCTACTAACCAAGCTCCAGGATCGTTTGGATATTCTACAAAAAGAGCACGCATCATTGGCAATCCTTTTTGAGAACTTTCTTTTGCTTGAGCGTAGATATATGGCATTAACTCGTAACGCATATTATCAGCTTTTCTAAATCCTTCTAAGAATTCTTTGCTGTACAACCAAGGTTCGCGAGGCGGTTCTCCGTGGCTTCTTACGTGTGAAGTAAACATTCCAAATGGTGTCCATCTTCTGTAAATATTCTCCGGAGATTTGGTTGCGAATCCTCCAACATCATGACTCCAGAAACTGAATCCGCTTAATCCTAATGAAAGTCCGCCGCGTAATTCTGCCGACATTGCTCCATTGCTAGTTTCAGAATCTCCTCCCCAATGCAAAGGATAACGCTGTGAACCTGCCCATGTACTTCTTGCCCAGATTAAAGTATATCCTTTTTCTTTTTGAGTGATTTCTGCAACTGCTTTATTATATCTTAATGGATATAAATTGTGTTCATAAAAACCTGTTCTTCCAGAATGATAAATTCCGTCTGGCGGAGCGGCTTCTCCAAAATCTACTTTGAAAACGGCAACTCCTTCATCAAATAACTTTTTTAATTTTCCTTGGTACCATGTTACTGTTTCCGGATTTGAGAAATCTAAAACAGCATCTTCGTACGGAAGATTTCCTTTTCTGTCTCTTACCGCCAAGTTTTTATCCATAATTTCTGGAAACAAAGTATTCTTTGGTGTGAAATATGGTAATTGCCAAAGACAAACTTGAAAACCGTCTTTCTTTAAATCAGACATCATTTTTGTGGCGTCTGGGAAACGAGATTTTGCAAACTCGTAATTGTTTCTCCAATCTACATCAAACCAGCCTGTATCAAAATGAATGACATCAGTTGGAATTTTGTATTTACGCAAATCTCTGGCTACTTCTCTTCCTTCTTTTTCAGAGAAATAAGTGATTCTACTCATCCAAAAACCGAAAGACCAAAGTGGTGGCATCGCTGCTTTTCCTGTCAAATTCGTGTATTGATCTAAGATATCTTTTGGTTCCCCTATGAAGAAAAACAAATCGGCTTCGTCGTCTCCAATGTACATTTCGTTTGCACTTGAAAAATACTTTCCAAAGTCAACGGTAATTGGTGTTGAATGGTGCATGAAAACCCCGTAGCCGCGGCTGCTCATGTAAAACGGAATCGGTTTGTACATAGTTTCATTTTGGATTCCGTTTGCGTCATCCGTCCATAAAACTACTTTTGAACCGCGTTTATTGAATTGTGTAAATGATTCACCACAACCAAATATTTTTTCGTCTGGTTCTAAACTGAAAGCTGCTCCCATACTTCTTGAATAATCGCTGTTTCTACGAACGTAAGAAAATGGAAGTGTTGGCGTATATGTGTTTTTAAAATCAGTATCGTGAAGTGTGCTTGTCAGCAATTTTCCTTTTTCATCATAGATTTTTACGTGCCACGGTTTTGTCAAAATTTCAACTCTTCCGTGTTTGCTTGTATAACTATGACCTCCTTCGATTTTAGCATACTTCCATAATTCAGGATGATTTGGCGCAACGCCATCAACCAACATTAAAGATTCTTTTTGAGGATGAAATTGCGGTCCAGAAGTTGTTTTAATTCTAACTGTTCTATCTGAAACAAACTGAATTTCGAATGGCAAAACAGGAGATTCTGCATATTCTGTTGTTGGAAATTCGTTTGCTTTTTCAACATCTGGTTTCATCATCATATTGTTGAAAGCCTGACGTGTTTTATAATTGTATCTCAAATATTTGATCGTTCCTTTTCCTGTTGCAGGATCAAAAGAAGCTAGTTCGTCTGCAAAATAAAAAGTATTCAGATAGTTCTGAAAATCTTTACTGATATCTATCGGTGCATTTAGCACATCTGCATTCTGAATTTGAGCGGAGACATTTGGAATTGTAAGAAGTCCAAAAGCGCAAATCGAAAACAAGGTTTTTAAATGTGATTTTTTCATTAGTTATTTTTTATTTTTTGCCACAGATTAAAAGGATTTGAAAGGATTTTTTCTTTTCTCTCGCAGATTTTGCAGATCATGCAGATTTAAATCTTTTTAATATTTTAATCTGTAACTATCTTTTTACAGAGATTGGAAAAAATAAATCTGCATGATCTGCAAAATCTGCGAGAGCATAAAAATCTTTTTAATCCTTTTAATCTGTGGCTATATTTAAAATTTCAAAAATTATTCTGTTGTGATTACAATTGTGGATTGTTTTAATCCGTTTGCTTTTGCTGTTAATTCCAATCTTCCCGATTTATCTCCAGATTGTACAATAACCAAACATTTTCCAGCCAAAGCCGTATGTTTATTTCCTTTATACGATTCATGACTTACAGGATCTCCGCTGCAAACACCTACAATTTTTCCATTTCCTTTTAAAGAGAAATTAATTTCGTTATTCGCATTTGGAACTAAAGTTCCTTTATCATCTAAGATATCAACCGTGATAAATGACAAATCGTTTTTGTCTGCTTTTATAGTGTTTCTATCCGCAGTCAGTTTTAATTGAGAAGGATTTCCAGCCGTTTTAATTTCTTTTTCTAAAACTACCTTTCCGTCTTTACGAGAAATGGCTTTTAAAGTTCCTGCTTCAAAAGGAATTCTCCACATTACGTGCAGATCGTCTCCTTTTTTGCTTCTTTTTCCAACTGATTTTCCGTTTACGAAAAGTTCCACCTCATCAGCTTTATTGTAGTATGACCAAACGTCAACTGTCTGTCCCGCTTTCCAGTTCCAATGCGGAAAAACGTGAAGAACGGTTTTATCTGTCCATTCACTTTGATACATATAATAAACGTCTTTCGGGAAACCGGCCAAATCGACAATTCCAAAATATGAACTTACCGATGGCCATTCGTATGGCGTTGGTTCTCCGATATAGTCAAAACCTGTCCAAACGTACATTCCTGCCAAGAAATCGTGTTTTTTAATGACTTTCCAAGTCGCTTCGTGTGTAGAACCCCAAGGAGTTTGAACTTGATCGTAAGCTGAAACCGTATTTCCAGGATTTCCTCCTTCAAATTTTTTATCCCAACTAACCGGCCATTTTTTTATAGTATCTGAAACCGCATCGTAATACCCTCTTGTCTGTAAACCTGAAGTGGTTTCGGTTGCAATAAAAGGCGTATTTGGAAAATTCTTTAAATGATACTCAAATGTTTGATGCGCGTAATTGTATCCTATCAAATCTAAAACTCCAGATCCAGCAAGCGGATTAATCGAAACATTTTTTTTCTCAAATTGCAAAGTCACATCATCAATATTCATATTTACTGGCGGATTCATTCCTGCAGTAATTGGTCTTGTTTTATCGTATTGGCGTGTAATTGCCGCCAATTCTTTTGCAATTTCAATACCTGTTTCATTCCATTGTTCTGGAATTTCGTTTCCAATACTCCACATAAAAATACTAGCATGATTTCGGTCGCGCAACAATTGATCGATTAAGTCTTGTTTGTGCCATTTGTCCCAATCATTTGCATAATCGTATTTCGTTTTGTTTTGTTTCCACATATCAAAAGCTTCATCCATAACGATGAAACCCATTTTGTCGCAAAGCTGTAAAAGTTCTGGAGCAGGCGGATTATGTGAAGTTCTGATTCCGTTTACACCCATTTCTTTCAGGATTTCTAACTGACGTTCAATAGCACGCGTATTGATTGCAGAACCTAACAGACCTAAATCGTGGTGCATACAAACTCCTTTTATTTTGACTTGTTTTCCATTCAAAATAAAACCTTTGTTCAAATCGAATTTAAAATCTCTGATTCCGAAAGTGGTTTTGTATTGATCGATGATTTTATCGTCAAGCGAAATTTCGGTAACTGCTGTGTACAATTCTGGTTTTTCATCTGACCATAATGCAGGATTTTCAACTTCGGCTGATTGCTTTACAATTTGATTTCCATTTGCACTGATTGTTATATCTTGAGTAACCGATGTTACTTTGGTATCTTCTTTAAAAATAGTTGTCGTTACTTTTGCCTTTTTTTCTTCTTTATATTGATTTTTAATTGTTGTTTCAATATTTACTGAAGCTTTTTCAGCTGTAACTTTTGGAGTTGTAATGTAAGTTCCCCATTGACCAACGTGAAGTTTATCTGTAGTTTCGATCCAGACATTTCTAAAAATTCCCGAACCAGAATACCAGCGTGAATTTGGTTGTTTTGAATTGTCAACCTTAACAATTATTTCGTTGTTTTTGTCTCCGTAATTTAAGTATGGAGTAATTTCATATTGAAAACCAATATATCCGTTTGGACGTTTTCCTAAATAATGCCCGTTTACCCAAACTTCGCTGTTTCTATAAACGCCATCAAAAGTGATTGAAGTTGTTTTTGTGCTGTCTTCTGCAACAACTTTAAATGTTTTTTTGTACCAGCCTAAACCTCCATTAAGCGATCCTCCACCATATCCGGCAGGACTTTTTTCATCAAACTTTCCTTCGATACTCCAATCGTGAGGAACGTCTAAAGTTCTCCATTTTGTTGAAGCTCCAATTGTATCTTTATCAACAATACTGTCATTAAGATGAAAGCTCCAATCTTCATTAAAAGAAACTTTTCGGTTACCAAATTTTTCGTCTACAGATTTTTTGCATGCTGTAAGTAATAGCAAGCTTGCAAAGAGTAATCCTATTTTTTTATGTGCAGTGGGCTTAAACATAATGTTTTTAAAATTTAATAACCTGAAAGCAGTTTTTAGGCTGCTTCCAAGTTATTAGTTAACCAAAATTTATTTCATTTAAGGGAGTATATAATGGAATACAAACCACTCGTCTTTTCCTGCATCATAAGAAGTTCCAAACCAAATACCTTTTGTAAGATAGTCATTATTGTAAGCTTTTACGACTTTAATAACATTGGTTGTTGGGTTCATCCAACTTCCTGAGTTTTGAATTAAGGTATTAGAACCCAAGTTAATTTCATTTTCAGCTTCATTTATTGTAAACAATCCAGTAGTTACTACACCATCTTGACTTCTTGTGTAGTTTAGTTTTCCTCCAAATTGATCAAAACGAATCCATGAATTACCTGCAGCTGCTGCCCAATCGTCATTCCATCCCCAGTTGTATGAACTTGAAGCTCCTGTTGTCCAACCTTTTCCTTTTCCTAACCAGTCAACTGGATTTCCGTTTCCGTCTAAAGCCCAAACTCTTCCTGTACCAGTACCTCCAGTAAGCATCTTTAATAATTCGCCTGGAGCAAAAGTTGGATTAAAACCTTCGTCATAAGTTGGTCCAGTTACTGGCGGTACGTAATTGTCTGCATATTCTTTTGAAACAAAATTCCAGATATACCACCATGGCCCTTCGCTGTTGGTTCTCATAATGGCAATTCTCAACTGGTTTTCAGTAAGTTTTAAGATTTTGATATTATTATTCCAGTTGCTTGCGTTTGCAATATAATTATCTGGTCTTAAAATTGTTGCTCCAGTTGTTGTTAAAGTATGCGTATTAATATCTAAGAAATAAGTACCGCTTTCTTTTAGAGTTCCATCTGCTTCATTCACTTTCATAAACGGTCCTCCCTCTAGACTGAATGTCATGGTTCTTCCCCAATGCATGTCTGCATCTGAACTTGAATTTGCATTACCTTCTGGCTCCCAGTTTGGTGTAAAATTATTCCATTCTACTGTTGTGCTAGGATCTGCATAAGACATTGCTCCAAGAGCCATACCGTATTTACCATTATCAGCAATCCATACTTTTTGTTTTCCTACTCCTCCAGACAGAGCTGTCCAAAGTTCATCATTAACATAATTTAAATTATCTTGTGTTACTGTAATTGTTACAGGATCTAACTCAACAATTCCTCCATCTGTAACGGCTGAAATTTTAATCGTATAATTTCCTTTAAAAGCATATTTTACAATTTCTACTGCTTTGTCTGATTTTCCTGTACCATAATCCCAGTTTAAGATTACTCCCGGAGTTGTATTTTTAAGAACTACAGTATTTCCACCAGCGTCTGTAGCCAAATCTTGAGTAATTTCAAAATGTATATCCGATTTGTCCATCGGGCCATCTAAAGAATAACTATCTGGCGAACAAGATGATATTAGCAATGCCAACATCAAAAAAGAGCTCATTAATATTTTTATACTTTTCATTTTCTTTCTTTTTTAAGTTAAAATTACCAGCCGGCATTTTGTTTTAAAACTCCACTAGATAATGTAATCTGTGTATTTGGAATTTGCTGTAAACCTTTTGTATTTTGAATTTTTGCTGCTGAAATTGTTTTTGTAGTAGCAACACCACCATTCAGTAAAGATGTAGTTTCTGCTATAGCAGTAGAAGCTTTTCCAATTCCCTGACGCAATAAATCCCAATATCTAATTCCTTCAAGAGCAAATTCTAAATGTCTTTCGTTCATGATATTATCCTGATTAACGGCTAAAGAAGTAAATGCTGTTTTGTAAGCTCTTCTTCTAACATCATCAAAATAAGCTTGCGCACTTCCGCTTCCTAATTCTGCCGCCATTAATAAAACATCGGCATATCTTAGTACTACATAATCTTGAAACTGGCTGATATCCCAGAACTGGCTACCCATCGTAAGCGGAAGATCTTTTCCGTCTTTATCTACCATCGGAGAATATTTTTTGTTGTAATAACCTGTATACTCACGTTGGTTATTTATTTTATCAAATGGTATTTTTTCCTCAGTGATTCCAATCATAGTCGAAGTACGTCTTGTATCATTAGCACTATATGCATTCCATAATTTAGAATTAACTGTAACTCCCCATCCACGTCCATAAGGGTAAGATGAAAATTCTCTCATTCCAAACATTACTAACCAATGGTTGCCATCTGTATTACCAAGATAATCGCTTGTATAAGTATATTTTATAGAAAATACAAATTCTTTATTATTTTCACCTGCGTATTTGTCAACTGAAGCTGCAGGCCAAAGTGTAGAAAAATCTTCAACCAAACCATGTCCGCTTCCAGCTATAACATCTTCCAAATGCTGTAAAGCCTGCGCTTTTGTAACTACACCAACCAAATCAGATTTTCCGTAGTATCCTGTGTAATACAAGTAAACACGTCCAAGTAACGATTTTGCTGCCCATTTAGTAACACGTCCGCTAGTTGTTGCAGTATAAGCTACTGAAGGCAAGTTATTTGAAGCAAAAACTAAATCTTCTGCAATCACTTTATATACATCATCTGGATTTGCCTGAGGTACATTCTCAGAAGAAGGTTCTGTTAATAGTGGAATATTTCCCCAAAGACGTACCATTTCAAAATACAGATAAGCTCTGATAAATCTTGTTTCAGAGATGTAATTATCTTTTAAAGTCATATCTCCTTTCCAGTCAATCTGATCCATTTTTGATAAGAATACGTTACAACGATAAAGTGCTTTATAGTAAGCAACCCAGTTATCATTATACATATCTACTTCAGACGGAGCACGTGCAATATCGAACTCATCAATTGCTGCATAATCGTATTTATCAGAATTTCCTGTTCCGCCAAAACAATCATCCGACATAATTTCACTTACTACCGGAACTCCTTTACCCGCTGCACCTGTTGCAACCTGCATTCCATCATAACATCCAACTAATGCAGAATATGCATCATCTGTTGTTTTATAAAAATTTGTATCTGTTTGTGTTATAGGTTCTGTATCTAAACTACAAGAACCCAAAGACAATAAACTAAAACAGAAGATATATAAATATGTATTTTTCATCTTTTTAATTATTAAAGTTTAATATTTAATCCCATCATGAAGGTTCTCGGTCTTGGATAGTAACCCACATCAACACCTGAAGAGAACTTCTGATCATCGTTTGAAGAGCCAAATCCAATTTCAGGATCCATACCATCGTATTTTGTGAAAGTATAAAGGTTCAACACTGAGAAATAAACTCTGAATTGACTTGCAAAAAATGGTTTAGATTGTTTCATTTTGGCTAAATCAAATCCTAAGGTAACTGTATTGATTCTTAAAAAATCTCCTTTTTGAATATACAAATCTGAGAATTCTGTAAAATTTCGGTTGTCTTCTGTTACTCTAGGAACTGTATTTGAAGAACCTTCTCCATGCCAACGATTTAAGATTGCAGAAGTATAATTTCCATATGCACCAGATTGATTTCTGTATGATTGTACAATTTCATTTCCTGCAACACCATTCGCATTAAGAGAAAAATCGAAAGCTTTATAACTTGCTGAAATAGAGAAACCATATGTAAAATCAGGATTTGGTTTTCCGATGTTCGTTTTATCATTAACATCAATTTTATCATCTCCATTTGTATTTACATAAATAATATCCCCAGGTGCTGCGTTTGGTTGTAAAACCACTCCATTTGCAGATTTATAATTATCGATCTGCTCTTGATTTTGGAAAACTCCTCCCGTTTTGTACCCCCAGAAATAACCTAATGGAAGACCGTTTTGGGCTCTGTAAAATTCAGGTGAATTATCATAAAGTTCTTTAGTCAATCCATGGATCATACCATCTGAAGTAGGAATTTGACCTACTGTATTTTTATTATAAGCACCATTTGCGCTCACAGAATAATTGAAATCACCAATTTTATTCTGATAAGATAAGGCCAACTCAACACCTTTGTTTACTACATCACCACCATTAATATAAGGAGCATCAGCACCAGCAGTTGCCAAAATTGGCGCTAAAATCAACCAGTCTTTATTCTTTTTATTATAGACATCAAAAATTACACTTAAAGCATTGTTTAAGAATCTCGCATCAAAACCAAAGTCAACCTGTTCTGAAGTTTCCCATTTTAAATCAGGATTTGATAATCTGTTAGGATATGCTCCGGGAGTTAAGTCGCCTTCTGTATTACCAAAAATGTAATTTGTATAATCTGTTTTTATTGGTGATAAATATTGGAAAGCTCTTGCATTTTGATTCCCAACCTGTCCCCAACTTGCTCTTATTTTTAAGAAATTAATCCAGCTTGCTCCTTTCAGAAATTCTTCATTAGTGGCAACCCATCCTCCAGATACTGACGGAAAATATCCCCATTGATTTTCTTTAGAAAAAATAGACGATCCATCCACTCTAAAAGTTGCATTTAATAAATAAGTTTCTTTAAAATTGTAATTTAATCTTCCAAAATAAGACATTCTTTTTGTCTCCTGTTTAATTCCTTTAATTGCAATTTTAGCACCTGCTTTATTCGTAGTATTATCTATCCAAGCGTGTTCTAAATCATCAAAAACTGAATCGGCATTAGTAACAGATACAGAAGTACCATCAAAATTAATAGATGATGTACCTAACATGGTTTCAAAATGATGATTATCAGCAACATTAAATTTATAAGTCAGTAAATTATCCCACGTTAGAGTTTTCCCTTTATTCATGTTTTGATTCACGGTATCAAAATCATTGTATGCATAAGTTGACAAGTGATATACTGGTTTATAAGCATGTCCTTCACCTGCATAATAATCAAGACCTAAAGTTGTTTTGAATGTCAAATTCTTGATAGGCTCAATTTGCAAATAAACGTTTCCTAATAATTTTTGATTGTTACTTTCGTTCTGATTATTGTAAACCATCATAGCATATGGATTTGCTACACCAGCCAACCATGGTTCAGAATCTTTTGTAGTATTATAATAATTTCCATCAGCATCATACATTGGCAACAGCGGATTAGCCTGAAACGCACTTCTTAAAGAGTTGTTGTATTGATTGCCAACTCCAATTCCGTTTCTATCAATGTAAGCAAAACTCAAATTTTCTCCAAACGTCAAAACATCTTTATATAATTTATGCTCTGAATTGAATCTGAAGTTATAGCGCTCATAATTAGATAAATCAGCTCCTCCAATAACTCCTTCTTGTCCTAAATAGGACAACGAGGCAGAATAAACTGAAGTGTCTGAACCCCCTGATGCGCCAAAAGAGAAATTCTTAGTTGCTGCATTATCAGTAACCATTTTATCTACCCAGTTTGTTCCCGCTCCTAATTGAGAAATTTGTGCATTTGTGAAATAAGGATTTTTTCCTGAGTTTACAGCCGCTTCATTTAATATTGTAGCATATTCAGTTGCATTGAGCATATCCATTTTTCTTGCTACAGATTGCACTCCATAATACTGATCAAATGTAATTTGACCACTCGCTCCACGTTTTCCTTTTTTTGTTGTTACCAAAATAACTCCATTAGAAGCCTGAGACCCATAGATTGCCGCTGAAGCTGCATCTTTTAAAACCGAAATAGATTCGATATCCGAGTTACTTAAATAAGAAATATCACCTGTTAATATTCCATCAACAACATACAAAGGAGCAGAACCAGCTATAGAACCAGCACCTCTGATTACTACATTAAAACCTTCGCCCGGTTGTCCTGAAGTTGATGTAACCTGAAGACCCGCCGCCTGACCCTGAAGTGCCTGAAGCGCATTTGTTGTATTCGTTTTTGCCAGGCTTTCACCACTTACCTGAGTCACTGCATTGGTAACTAATGTTTTCTTTTGCGATCCATAACCAATCACTACAACTTCTTTAAGTTCTGCAGTTTCCGGCTGTAAAACCGCGTTGACTGTTTTTTGAGTTCCAACAGTAATATTCTGTGCCTTGAAACCCACAAAAGTGACTACCAAAACATCACCTGTTTTGGCTTCTATTTTATATTTTCCATCAAAATCGCTAATAGTACTCGATTTTGTTCCCTGTACTTGTACAGTTGCTCCGGGAATTCCAAATCCGTCTTCGGAAGAGGTAATTGTCCCACTTACAGTTTTGGATTCTTGAGCAAATCCAAACTGCATCATAAATACGCTAAGCAGCACCGCCATAAAATATGGAAGCTTTGTTGTTTTAATACAATTTTTGCTTTTCATAATAAGAATTGATTAAGTTTAAGTTATAGTTAGTGTTTTTTTACCTTAGGAGAAATCCGGAAAAACTTCCCAAGCAGGTCGTGCCAAAAATGAGGGCCTGAATCTCATTTCTAACATTTAATACTTGCAGACTATAAACAACTTCAAAATCGATTCTCTGAGCAAAATTTGATGATGGTAATCGCATCAAAAAGCTATTTAAATCAATTTTTATAAAAAACATTTGTGGTAAGTTTAAGTTAAGTGTAAGTTTGTTCTTTTTTTGCTTATGGTCAGTTTGAATTTATCTTATGGTAAATTTGACTACAAGTGTAAAACAAATTTTCTATATTAACAAAATATTAAGGTTATTTTTTTTCAATTCTGATTAATCCCAATTCATTTTTATTAATGTTGTAAAATCCAAACAAGAATTGAAATAAAAAATGTAGAAAAGCTAACGTTTTATAAAATTGACAATCAGCTGTTTAAGAAATAATTTAAAAAGAGAACTTTTTTAGCACATTTTTAAACACCTGATTATCAAAATTTTATTTCGTTAGAAAAAATATAAGGCTTTCAAAAAGGTTAATAATGATTTTATTTATTTAATTTGTCAAAATTTATCTCACATATGGTTGAAAATGTAGAAGACAAAACTGCTCTAAAAAATGAAAACAGTGCGATGAATGCCATCACGATTGACTGTGTTATTTTTGGATTTGATAAAGGCAGCCTTGAAGTGCTTTTGGTGCAGCATGCTGAAGGAATCAGTAAAGGAAAATGGGGACTTCCGGGTGGATGGATTTATAAAAAAGAAAGTACCGACAACGCCGCTCATCGTTTGCTGAATGAGCTTACGGGTCTTGATAATATTTATCTGGAACAGTTGAAAGCATTTGGAGATCCAGATCGTTTTCCGCTACGACGCGTTATCACAATTGGATATTATGCGCTAGTAAAAAGAGAAGATTATAACATTAAAGCAGGTTTTACGGCTTCGGACGCAAAATGGTATAAAATCAATGAAATTCCAGATTTGATTTACGATCACAATGAAATTTTAGATTATAGCATAAAACATCTTAGAAGTAGAGTTCGCCAAACACCTATTGGTTTTAACTTATTGCCAGAAAAATTTACTCTATTACAATTAATGCATTTGTATGGAGAAATTTTAGGAATTGAAATGGATAAACCAAACTTTAGAAGAAAAATTCTTCATATGAAACTTCTGGTTGCATTAGACGAAAAACAACAAGATGTATCGCACAGAGCTGCACAATTGTATAAGTTTGATCCAGAAATTTATAAAAAACTAACTGAAAAAGGATTCAATTTTGAATTCTAATTTTCAATACAAATTAATAATACGATAATAATAAATTGACTGAAATTACCACTAATCAACATAAACCAGCCGTAGACGGAATCACAATTGACTGCGTTTTCTTCGGTTTTAATAAAGAGAGTCTAGAAGTTCTCTTGGTTCAGCACGCTCAAGGCGAAAGTATCGGTAAATGGGGATTACTTGGCGGATGGCTTCAAGCTGATGAAAGTGCCGATGATGCCGCACAACGTATTTTACAGGAACTTACCGGACTTGAAGATATTTATCTAGAACAGTTAAAAGCCTTTACAAATCCGAAGCGTGTTTTAGAAAGACGTGTTGTCACTATTGGCTATTATACATTGGTTAATCGTGAAGATTATAATATTAAAGCCAGTTTACGAGTTATTGAAGCAAAATGGTATAAAATAAATGAAATTCCGGATTTGATTTTTGATCATAACGAAATCCTGAATGTCAGTTTAATGCAATTACGTAATCGGGTGCGTCAAGCTCCGATCGGATTTAATCTTCTGCCAGAAAAATTTACTTTATTACAATTAATGCATTTATACGAGGAAATTCTCGGAATTGAATTGGATAAGTCCAATTTTAGAAGAAAAATTCTTCATATGAAGCTGCTAACAGAATTGGATGAAAAACAAAAAGATGTTTCGCACAGAGCCGCAAAACTCTACAAATTTGATGACGAAATGTATAAAAAACTAACTCAAAAAGGATTCAATTTTGAGTATTAACAGAACAGCCTAAAGAAAATCTTTAGGCTGTTTTTTATTTTTTATGGAATGCAGACGATTATTACATTACAATAACCTCCCACAATGCCGGGAAACTTAGAAGGATCTTCTGTTCCAGAATTAGCGGCAACTCCTTGGCCACTTGGACAGATTGATGTTGGCACACCATTTCTTGGTCCGCATACTGTTCCCAATGTTCCTCCTGTAATACTTTTCATTTGTTCTCTGGTAAGCTTTTCATACTTTAGAGTAAGCTTTGTGATTTCTTTTTCCATAATTCTTGGGGTTTAATTAGTAAATAAACATTTCATTAGTATTCTTGAATTTGAATTGTCCTGTACACTGACATTTCAAAAAAAATATATGAAACCAAAAGGAGATCAATCTTATGGTTAAAATGACTACAAGTTTAATCAAATTAATCCAAAGTGACAATTATTCGTACAAAAAATACATTTTCGTCACTAAAATGTTTATTTCACCATTATTTACTAAATTTTAATTCCGTCAATCTTAATCAAATAAAATATTCTTAAAGTTTTAACCTCAAAAAACAATAGGAAAGCAAAAAGTTTAAAAGCTGAAAAACAGGTTTTTGACTTCTGTATTCAAAATCGAGCAACTAAATTCCAGAATCCAAAACTTTGCGCTATCTTTGCGCCTTAACAACACGTTATAAAGCAATTGTTTTATCGTGTTTTATTCCCAAAAAAAACACTAAAACTCGATTAGAGAACTGATATATACAAATGAAGAAGATACGTAATTTTTGCATTATTGCACACATTGACCATGGTAAAAGTACATTAGCAGACCGATTACTAAGTGCTACACAAACCGTTACAGCTCGTGAAGAAAAAGCGCAATTGCTTGACAACATGGACTTGGAGCGCGAGCGTGGAATTACCATTAAGAGTCATGCCATTCAGATGGAATACAAATACAAAGGCGAAGAATATATCTTAAACTTAATTGATACTCCTGGACACGTTGACTTTTCGTACGAAGTTTCGAGATCGATTGCTGCCTGCGAAGGTGCCCTTTTGATTGTAGATGCTGCGCAAAGTATCCAGGCACAAACAATTTCAAACTTATATTTAGCTCTTGAAAACGACTTGGAAATTATTCCAGTTTTAAACAAAGTCGATTTGCCAAGTGCTAATCCAGAAGAAGTTAGTGATGATATTATCGATTTACTTGGTTGTAAATTAGAAGATATTATTCACGCATCGGGAAAAACTGGTTTTGGTGTTGAGAACATTCTTGCTGCCATTATCGAAAAAATTCCTGCTCCAAAAGGTAATCCAGAAGAACCATTGCAAGCTTTGATTTTTGACTCGGTTTACAATCCATTCCGTGGAATCGAGGTAATCTTTAGAGTTGTAAACGGTGAAATCAAAAAAGGCCAGAAAATTAAATTCATGGCTACTGACAACGAATATTTTGCTGACGAAATTGGAACTTTAAAATTAAATCAGGTTCCTAAAAATGTAGTTTCGGCAGGAGATGTTGGTTACTTGATTTCTGGAATTAAAGAAGCTCGTGAAGTAAAAGTGGGTGATACAATTACAGATGCAAAAGTCCCAACAACTAATATGGTTGCTGGTTTTGAGGATGTAAAACCAATGGTATTCGCAGGTATTTATCCTGTTGATACAGAAGATTATGAAGATTTACGTTCTTCAATGGAAAAATTACAGTTGAATGATGCTTCATTAGTATTTACTCCTGAAAGTTCTGCAGCATTAGGATTTGGTTTCCGTTGCGGATTCTTAGGAATGCTTCACATGGAAATTATTCAAGAACGTTTAGAGCGTGAGTTCGACATGACTGTAATTACAACAGTTCCTAACGTTTCGTATTTGGCTTACACGAAGAAACATCCAGAAACGGCAATCGTTGTAAACAATCCTTCAGATTTACCAGAGCCTTCAAAATTGGATAGAGTTGAAGAGCCATTTATTAAAGCTACTATCATTACAAAATCTGACTTTGTTGGAAACGTAATGAGTTTATGTATTGAAAAACGTGGTTTAATTACCAACCAAACCTACTTAACAACTGAAAGAGTTGAGTTAAATTTTGATATGCCTTTGGCAGAAATTGTATTCGATTTTTATGATCGTTTAAAAACAGTTTCTAAAGGTTATGCTTCTTTTGATTATTCTCCTATCGGAATGAGAACTTCAAAATTAGTTAAATTGGACGTTCTTTTGAATGCTCAAACAGTTGATGCTCTCTCTGCATTAATTCACGAAGACAACGCTTACAACATTGGTAAAAAAATGACTGAGAAATTACGTGAGTTAATCCCAAGACAGCAATTTGATATTCCGATTCAGGCGGCAATTGGAGCTAAAATTATCGCTCGTGAAACGATTAAAGCACTTCGTAAAGACGTTACCGCAAAATGTTATGGTGGAGATATTTCGCGTAAACGTAAACTTCTTGAAAAACAGAAAAAAGGTAAAAAACGTATGCGTCAAGTAGGAAACGTTGAAATTCCTCAAGAGGCGTTTATGGCTGTTTTGAAATTGAATGACTAGCTTTTCCTTCTAAAGTAGAAAAAAGAATATAGACTTAACCCGATGACGAAAGTTGTCGGGTTTTTTATTTGAATATAATCCATTTCTTATCTTTTAAAATTTGTAAGTCAAAACTTATAATTTATGAAATTATTAACTTAATCGCTTGTTTTTTAACGCTTTCAGATAAATTTAAAGTTAATTTTAAGATAAAATTGTATTTTTAATCTTACAACTTTAAAAAATAAAAGATTATGAAAACCAAATTTTCTGTTATTCTAGCGTTATTTACATTTTACTTTGCAAATGCTCAGCAAGATCAAGTTGATTCAGAAATGAATTCTGCAAAAGGAATTACTTTTCAACATGGAGATATGTTTATAGAAGGTTCTATCCAGATTACTACTGGTGGAGATCGAGATTATTATGCTTTTAATCCCAAATTTGGATATTTTCTTAATGATAAATTTGCCGTTGGAGGACAATTGAGCTATTCTAGCAATAAACTTGAAGCAACCGATGAAAAAACTAATATTTTTGGAATCGGTGGTTTCGCAAGATACTATCTATTGGAACTTGATAAAAAACGATTCAAAGCTTA